>JAHEOI010000279.1 GCA_018610125.1 Verrucomicrobiota bacterium | reverse complement strand
CCGGCCCCTTCGCCACAGAGGGCTCCCCGGCCTCTGCGGCAGTCACCACCCAGAACACAAGCCAGGCGCCCACGATCCAATCCACGCCCCAACCAATATACATCCGGGCCTCACCTCCTAACGCAGCGAACTCCCTTCGGTCGTACCGGAGCTTTGATCCTCCTTCTCTTTGTTTTCCGATCCCAAAGATTCCTTCTTCGCTGAGCCCTCTTCGCTTTCAGATTGAGGCTTGGCCTCAACGTCGCTCCCTGTTGTCGGCTCACCCGATTCGGAGCCGCCACATCCGGCCAAGAGTAAAACCGCCGCTCCGCACGGCGCAACCATCATCAACGCTTTTCTTCCAAGTTTCATATAGACACGAAGAAGAAAGTCGGGCTCCTATTCCCGTACCGGATCTCTCTCACGAATGGCTCCCACGCTCGAAAAGGTCGATACCATATAAGGTACCACCACCGTAAGTGCCATTTTGAAGAGTCGCCTTGCGCTGAGCTCGCCTTTTAAGATGGCATCGCCATGATTGATCGCAATGAGAACAATGCCGACAACCAAGGCATACTTCAGTGCTCGGAAAACGACGGAGGGACGCAATGCAATCTGAAAAAAATTTCGCATAAATTAATCCCGAAGAAACCAAGGGATCTACACCGAGCCTGCTTCACTCGAGGACAACTTCCCGTTTTGGGGACGGGTGCGGATCCGGATATTTGACTGAAGGCTCCGATGGACCGGACACTTATCAGCAATCTCCAGCAACCTCTGCTGCTGATCCATTGAAAGGTCACCCTCGAGCTTGATTATCCGCTCAATCACGTCAACGTATCCTTCGGCATCCTCGCACTCGTCGCAATCGTTGGCGTGAACTTTTGAATGGCTGAGCGTGACATGAATATGGTCAAGCTTCCAGCCTTTCCGTTTGGCATACATCCTTAATGTCATGCCCGTACAACTCCCTAAAGAAGCCAGAAGCAAATCATAAGGTGTCGGCCCTCTATCTTGGCCCCCCGCACCCTCGGGCTCGTCAGCCCGCAACAGATGCTTGCCTGCCTCAATTGTTTGCGCCAGTCCCGAGCCTTCTTCGACAACTCGGACGCTCCCCTCCTGCGGTGTTGCAGACTTCTGATCGGTGACGGCCGTATCGTTGACATATCTTCCCGCCCATGCCGCCACCATGTCAGCGACGTAAGCGCTGTCTTCTTGTCTTTTGAGCAGGTGGTCGGCGCTATCCAGTGAAATGAAGCTTTTTGGATGGTAAGCCGCCTCGTAGAGACTCCGGGCATGATCGATCGAGACGACCTGATCGACAGGGGAATGGAGTATGAGCAACGGCTTCCGGAGCCGACCGACGATCCCAGTCAAGTTCTGACTCCTGAGATCCTGCAGAAACTTGCGCTTAATCCGAAACGGACGGCTCCCAATGTTTACGCAAGCCGCGCCTTGTTCTTCAATCGTTTGGACAGCATTTCCCAACAAGCTTTCCAGGTGCCCCGGATTACTGGGAGCACCGATTGTAACGACGCCACGAACCGCCGGAAGCTCTTGAGCCGCCATGAGAACGGCTGCTCCGCCCAGGCTATGCCCAATCAAGAGCTCAGGCGCCTGCAATTGCCGCTTCAAAAAGTCGGCCGCAGAAACCAAATCCTCCACATTGGAGGAAAAATCGGTGTTTTCAAACTCGCCATCACTGTTGCCCAAGCCTGTGAAATCAAACCGTAAAACACCGAACCCACGGTCGGACAAAGCGCGACTGATCCTAGAGGCGGCGGGAATGTCCTTGGTGCAGGTAAAACAGTGGGCAAACAAGGCATACCGGCGAGGTCCGAAATTCGGCTCTTCGAGTCGCCCGTCAAGCTGTTGCCCTTTCGAATTCGTAAAAGTGACCTTCCTCGAGCTCATCAGTTCATTTCACATTCCTTCCAAGCCGAGCCCTTCCTCACAATGGCAACTCCGTCTCTTGCGAGGAAGCACCCGCCGCTTCCACGATCTTCTTGGACGCATAGTTCGTGCTTTTAAGACAGAGAGGCGCCCACGCGAGCTTATATTCCGAATTCCAATTCCGGAATAAGGAGCTTCAGCGATCCTCTTACAAATGGTCGGTTATGAAAAAGTGCGCAAACCTCTGCAAACCGGTGGAGCGGTCGGTCCTCCTCGTCCTTATGGCAGTGCTGCTTGGGATGGCTCTCCCCTTGCATAGCCAGCTGTCGTGGAACCGGCTCGACATCAAGGGACCGTCCCCGGAACCTCGACGTGGCGTTGGAGGCATTTTCGATTCAGAGAACAACCGGGTTGTCTTCCAAGGCGGGGAGAGTCGTCCCGACCCCTTTCCCAAGTTCTTCTCAGACACCTGGGCGCTCGATCTGGAAGCTCAAGCCTGGCAAGAGCTCAACGGAGCGACACCCTCCGCCAGATGCCACTTTTCGTGGGTCACCCACCCGCAGAGAGATCTCGGTCTTCTCTTCGGAGGTTTTCCTCGAAACAATGAGCTCTGGTCGTATCGACTCTCGTCCGCATCTTGGATTCAAACCTCGCAGGGAACCGCTCGCCCTCCGCCTCGGTGTCTCCAAGCGGCGGCACTGAGTGTCGACCGTAATGAGATGGTTGTCTATGGCGGATTACGGGGTGCATTCACCCCTGATCTCCAAGACACTTGGGTTTACGATATCGACTCGGGTCAATGGACCAAGGCCGTTTCCGAATCCCCGCCGGGACGTCGTTATGGCAGCGCTCATGTCTGGGACCAAAAAAGGCAGCGTCTGGTCCTGTTCGGCGGACTCATCATAGATTCTCAAGGAACCATTCGGGAAGCCGACGATCTCTGGGCATTCGACCTCAAAGCCCGCTCCTGGAAACAACTGACACCGCTCAATGACGGTCCCTCTCGCCGGCAATTCGCCCGCGCAGTGGCCCTTCCCGCGCGTGACGGCCTAATTTTATGGGGTGGCCGAGATAGCCCGCCCACCGCCGAGGGCAGTCCTGAATTCAAGAATGACCTCTGGTTTTTAGGGTTCGATCCCCTTCGCTGGCAAAAAATCGAGACCAAAGGCACGAAACCTCCGGCACGATTTCGGCATACGCTGATTCGTCATCCGGTCAGCCAACGGCTCGTCTTGGCCTTCGGCGAAGGTAAGGACGAAAACCATTTTGCCGATGTGTGGACTTTGAATTTGGAGGAGCTCCCCATAAAGGATGAATCTCAAGCGCGCCTCCGAATCCAACGCAAGGGAGACTCGGTCCGACTCTCCTGGCAACGCTCCTCAGGCACCCGCTCCTACACCATCCAACGAAGCGTTAATCTCCGCGAATGGCAAAATGTTGAGGTGATTAAAACCACTGCAATCGACGGCTCTACCGATACACTTTCAATGACGGTTAAGGTCGCCGAAACGATGAAATTCTACCGCCTTCTCCTACAACCGCGGCGCTGAAGGAGCATGTCATATGAGCATTTCTTGGACATATAGGGTAAGCACCGGACTGTGGCGACTATCCTTACCGACATCACCGAGGGCAACCCGGTAAAAGGGTCTCAAGCTTTCGAGGCCGAATACAAAGGAGCCACTTTTCGGTTCGCCTCGGAAAAGAACCGGCAACAATCTCTCGACAATCCCGAGAAATACGTCCCGGCATATCTCAGTGGATTCAATGCGCAACTTCCCTATCGAAGTATCGAATTTTCGAGGAGGGGACGCGAGTCTCCCCTTCTCGGCATTAGCCCTTCGGTTCTCTTCGGTGCTTTATTGCCCTAATTGCCCCTCCCTGCGTCAACAAATCCTCATCGCTGTTCTCGTTTCAATGTTCTTGATTCGCGACGGTCCAGGTGGACTTCAATCATGCTTCGGTCGGAGTCATAGATCGGACAATACTCATCTCCATTCACATAAACGCCTGTCGGCCTTTCCTTCTGGCGGATATAGGCGTTGATCACCGGTTGTCCCTGCAAACGCAGATTCATTTCACCATTCTCGGTCGTCCACGTCGAATACGCGTTCGAGAGCGAGTCAAAAATTGCTGTTTCGCCACGGCGCAGATAACTTCCGTTCCCGACGAACCACCGGCTGGCAGCGTCGGGATCGGACAGATCACTACCTTCTGGAGGCGTGAATAAAAAAATCACCGGTTCCTTCAATGAACGAAATATCTGCGGGATCGGTTGCGGGAACCGCGTTGCGCCAGGCAAGTCGAAACGAAAGGTAGCTCCGTGCGGCGAAGCTCGCATAACCGACACTCGCGTAAAACGCGCCTTCCCGCTCAAAGGAGACCGGTTTTGTTTCAATTTTACTTCCCGCGTAATATGCCCATTCCGCGGCTGCCCTGTGGATACGACGGACCCGGACGGTCGCACGGGGCTCCTCGTTTGCAATAGCCAGGGCGCCAATACCGGCCGCGAACACGGTGGCGCTCCAGCAATTGTGGCCCATTGAATCAAGGGAATGAATTCGGTCCTTCCCGTTCACCCCATCGTCTAAGATCGGTTTGATCCCTAGCTGGACAATTCCATTGCAATCTTTCTTCGTTCCTCGCTTGAGAGAAACGAATACACACTCTCAAAGCCGATCGCAACCGGCCGCAGTGTATCTTGCGTGCTTAGCCCAGTATTCCACGGAGGATCACGCTCTAAAAGAAAGCCACCCTGCCAGCGGTTGTGCTCCACCTGCTTCAGCAAGATGGCACGTGCGTGCGCACCAAATTTTGTCTTCTTCGTGACCTGGTACGCAAGCCCAAGGAGGAGCAGGGAAAAATCGCCCGGAGCCTTCTTGCGCCCCGCTCACGTCATATTTGGCGGTCAGCAGATTTGGTGGAGTCCGCAACGAAGCACTCTGGCTTTGACGTTGAAACCTGCACTTGTGAGTGATAAATATGGCAGGCAGAGGATGGAAGACTCGCAAAACGAATCCGTCTTGGTAAGAGTCGAAACATGCTGCAATTAATCAATGAACGACATGGACTGGGTATCTCAATTTGCCGTGAGTCTCGACGAGTTGATATCCAAGGTAACGACCGTGGTGGCATTGCGTTATGTCATCTTTGCGGGTTTGGCTTGGTTCCTGGGCTACGTAGTTATGAAGCGGCGCTGGATCCACCGCAAGATCATCGAACGGATGCCCACGATGACCGACATGCGGCGTGAATTGTTGTATTCGATATCGTCGATTCTCATATTCGGCTTGGTGGGAACCCTAACGATCCTGGTCGCGTTGCGGGGCTCGACTCTGATGTATTGGGATGTCGGACAATACGGATGGCCGTGGTTTTTCGCCAGTATTGGGATCGCCATTTTCCTGCATGATACCTACTTTTACTGGACGCACCGGCTCATGCACCATCGGCGGTTGTTCCGCTGGATGCATCGGGTGCATCATCTCTCCACCAACCCTTCCCCATGGGCGGCCTATGCATTCGGGCCGCTGGAAGCCGTAGTCCAAGCGGGAATTTTTCCATTGGCAGTCTGTCTCCTCCCGATGCACCCGCTGGCCTTCGGGCTTTTCATGGTCTGGCAGATCACGTTCAACGTCGCGGGCCACACCGGGTATGAGTTTCATCCGCGCTGGCTGATGGAAACGCCATTGCGTTACATCCTTAACACTCCGACCAACCACGTTATGCATCACGAAAAGATGAGCGGCAATTACGGGATTTACTTCAACATCTGGGACCGGTTGATGGGGACCAACCATGCAACCTACGAGGACCGATTTCGCCAAGTGACATCGCGTCCAAAGTCTGGTCACGAGCTCGGTGCCGAACGGAAATCCAAACAGGAAAGCGACACAAAAGCAGAACCTATGACTTCCCACTCGGAAGCCGTGCGCGAGTTGAGTATAGAAGAATACTAAGGGGCTGTAAAGAAATAAGTGTGTCATTTGCTGGAGCCAATTTTGGTTTCTGGCGAGGCACGATGAAGGAGCATAGCCTTGCCCTCTGTGACTGAAGAGTAACGAAGCCAGAAAGCAAAATTGGCCCAGCCCGGAGGGACGCGGGGCGGCACCGAGCCATCTGCTGTGTTGCTCCTCGGTTACAGCCCGCTCTGGGATGCGCCCTCGTCGCGCCTTGCATCCGACT
>JAHEOI010000278.1 GCA_018610125.1 Verrucomicrobiota bacterium | reverse complement strand
CGGATGAAATCCGCCGCGAACGAGCGTCCTAACGTCCGCTTCCCGATCCACTACAAGGAAGGCTACCGAGCCTATCTCCCTCATCTCTCTCCGCTCAAAGGTCTGGCTCGGATGGGCTCCATGAAGGCGGTCGCCAAGCTACACGCCAACAACCTTGAAGGCGCATTCAACGATCTCCAATTCCTCCTCTGGCTCGCCAAGTCCCTGAAAAACGAGCCGCTATACATGAGTCAGCTCGTGCGAGCGTCCCTCTTTAACTATGCAATTCAACCACTTTGGGAAGGGATCGCAAGGCACCGCTGGAATCGCGACCGACTCAAAGCCATCCAACGGCAATTGGCCAACTTTGACTTTCTCCGCTCGTCGACACTCGCACTCCGCGGACAACGAGCCCTGCAATTGGATTTTGTCGACCTGCTCGAGCGCACCCGAAATATGGAGCACCTGTCGGTATCCGTAGGTTATCCTCGTGGCTGGAAGGGTAACCCGCTCGTCCCAATTCTTGTCCACGGAGCCCCTGCGGGCTGGTATGACCTCAATAAACGTTGGCTCGCCCAATATTATCGTGACAGGCTCGCCGTAATCGACGCCGAAGCGCATCGCGTATTTCCAGAAAACGGACCGACGCTTGGTGCCCCCAGCCGCCTTCCCGTATCAAGTTTCATTTCAAGATTGAGCATCATGCAGCGCCCTCCCATGACAAAGGCTTTGGCCAGATCCCAAGCCACCGCCGACATTGCCCGAGTCGCCTGCGCTTTAAAGCGCTACCGACAGGCCGAGGGCTCGCGACCAGAGCGCCTGCGTCAGCTCGAGCCCGATTACATCACAGAATTACCGCACGATGTGATTACGGGGGACCCACTAATCGACCGACCCGACAAGCGTCATGGCTATCTTCTCTACTCGGTCGGTTGGGACCAAAAGGACGACAACGGCAACCCTAGTTCCGACTGGGTATGGCATGGCAGGCCAAGCAACGCGATCGCCTCAGATCCGCCAACGACTAGTGACAGGTGAAGATCTCGCATGCATTGAATCGTTGCTGTTGAGTGGATTCGCCGCCTCGTTCCAAATCCAAAGAGGGAAGAAGACAAACGCCTGTATAGATCTTGTCATAAGTTCTTGCATCATATTGTGAGCCGTGAGGCTGTAGGCGCAAATTCATGTTGCGTCCTCTCCATGCAAGAACTTCTGCAAACATCAATAGGACAAACTCACCATAAAGGGCAAGGAACCGGAGCCTATTCCTCCAATGCCCTTGCCGCTCACGGGTTCATTAAAAGGTAGTTGAATCCCGCAACCTCGAAATCGGAATCGGTGGTCAGGGCTTCCTTGAGTCCAAGCTCCTGCATCACGACGAAGCTCGTACAGTCAGTGAATGAAAACGATTGATCCGAAAACCGAATCATCCACTTCGCGGCTTCCCAAAACCGATCTTCGCCGACAAAGTGCAATTGGATAACTCGGGATTCTCGGACGAGATTCAATAATGCCCGGCGCCGGTGGCCGATGCCGCGAGCCAGCAGCAGCGTGAAGGCTTCATCAAGGACGTAATCCGTGACGACGAACCGCGCCTGCCCGCTGGTCACCAGGGACACAATCCGTTCATGAAACGGATCGTTCCTCACGGTCCAAGCGTAGATGCCGCTGGTGTCGAGGAAATAGCTAGTCACCTTCGTAAATGGCTTCGTCGATTTCCTGGTTGGTCATCGGCGCTCCCGAAACGGCCTGCTCGTGAAAATGATAAGCCGGGTCATCCTCCGGAGGTGACGCCTCCTTGGTAAGCGGGACGATTCGCGCCAAAGGCTTGTTGCGATACGTCAGCGTGATCTCCTCTCCCCGCTGCAAATCCTCCAGCAATGGCTTGAACCGAAACCGCAAATCCTGAATCGAGGCCTTTTTCATAAAATTACCATAATGGTAACGATAATTCGTGTCAACGACAGCATACCGGATAATCTGCGTTCATCGGCGGTTTTATTCCCTTTCCTCCGATTCGGCGTGCTGCGGCCGGGCCTGGAACGTCACCGTTCGGGTTGACGTCACAGCCAGGCTAAGATCAAAGCTCTCACCTTCGTCGGGCACTTCCAGGTTCACCGTGTACGGAAGCGTATCGGGCGACCGCCCCGGCGGAGTGGGAGGCTGCTCAAAATCCGACTCCAAAACCAATTGCTCACCATTCGCTGCATTCGCCTCGACAAACTCCAGCCGATACCCTTCCGACCGGATATCGCCCGTTATCAGCACGGTCAACGCCCCAACTGCCCGGTCCGCGTTGAGGAGGTTTGTCCTATCCGGCGAGACCTTCGGACCGATAATCTTATCGATTCGGACCGTGGCGTCATCAACCTCACGTGTCTCCTCCGGATTCGTCATCTCTTGCGGCCCAGGTAACTCCAGTCCGTTGAATTTCAAAATTTGATCTTCCCTAAAATCCGAAACTTGACGGAATTCAACCTTTATCTTCCAGGCCGAGTCGCTCTCCCACAAAGCCCCAATAAATCCACTGGTCAACCGATCGCCATCGATCGAGGTGGATGAATCCAGGGGGGATCGTCGCAAGGAATTCCCGGTCGCATCTCGCAGCTCGAATTCCGTCGGTCGCCATCCCGTTGTCGGCTCTCCGCCCTGTTGGACTTCAAACGCGCATAACGTCCGCGGAAATGCCGGGCGACCATTGGCAAGCTCCTCCCCATAAGTCTCCGGGGTATGAATCCTAAAGTCGGTCAGTGTCCACTCGACACCTCCTTTCTTCTTGGTGACTGGAAGCCAGGGAGCCTTCCATTTTGGATAATCCTTATAGGCGGGATTCGAAACAGTAAACTTCGCCAGCTCCCGGTCTTGTTCCATCAGTCGCAAATGGAGCCGTTTCCCCCTTCTTGGAAAACAACTCGTTTCGCCGACCCAGTGTCCCTCACCGACATTCGCGTCGTGCCCGGCCGGATCGAACGTCCGATCATGCGAATCGGAAACCACAAGCCGCAAAACCCGAGGCGCACTGTCGAACATAAATGCGGCGCTCAACTTTGAGACACCTGGCTCGTTGACATCGACAGTAACCTGCTGCTCAGGCTCATAAAGCCGCAACGAATCCGGAACCCATTTCGGCATGCGACTGCTAAACTGATGCATCAAATTATTCGGAAGCTCGTAGGTGACCGTGTTGGTCGCCACATGATACTCCTCCAATCGAAGCACATTCCCATCCGGTCCTTCTACAACTCGATTTTGGTTGGTCAAATACAATGCCAGGAATACGCCTCCTATCAGTAAGATCACAATGCCGGCGCCCCATTTGAGAAGTGAGACTACACCCTTCCTTTTTCTTCGCGGTGTCATGCGGAGCATCCTACAAGTACCCGCAAACGGCAGCAAGCCTTATCAAACAAAGCCGTAATTATTCTTCAACCGCAGATTAACGCAGATAATCATTGCATAGCAAGAGGGCTTGGCTGACTAGACAGGTTACGCTGCCTGTAACGCAGACCTCCAGGTCTGCTGTGTCGCAGAGCTCCAGCTCTGCCCTTCTTGCCCTGCCCCCGATTTAGACGTTGCAGACTGGAAAGTCTGCGTCACAGCAGGCTGGAAAGCCTGCGCTACATCCAGACCACCTGCCCATGCTGGTCCCCCTATAGCGGTAGGGACGGCACTCCGCTGCCGTCCGCCTCGTCTCCATTGTCAACCCGCTTCAACACGGCCCGCAGAGGACTGCGGGCCCTACCTTTTCTGCTCCAGGTCTCAACAGGGCGACCCCCACGTTTCCGTGAATCCAAGCTCGCTTGTCTTTCCTTATGCGCGCTCATCTGCGTGCATCCGCCGCTTCCCTTCGTTTCTAGTCCTCTTCGCTCTCCGACTTTCGGTTCGGGCTTGGGTCCAAGAGCTTCCGGACTTCTGAGTCGATCGCTGGCGGCGCCAGCTCGCTCGGCCTGCGACCGTTGTCATCCTTAATCGATGGATCGGCCCCGTGCCTGATCAGGGTTTTCACAAATCGCTCGGTCTTCAGACGATTCTTCACCTCACTTAAGGCTAAGTGTAGCGCCGTCATCCCTCGCGCCGTTTGGAGATTCGGATTGGCGTCATGCTTCAGCAATAGAGAAATCAGCCCCTCATCGACGTCGATGTTTCTTCCGGCGACATCCCTTCCCATAATTGCCCAATGGAGTGGCGTTCTCTCCATGCGTCCTCGAACATTCGGGTCCGCACCGCCTTCCAACAGGATTTCGGCGACCCCATCGTACTTTGTTGTCAAGATCGCCCGCTCCAGCGCTGTGTATCCCTGGTCGTCCTTGAGATCCACCTTGGCTCCCAATTCGAGCAGCGCTTCAATCAACCCGAGGGAACCCTCGGAGACTGCCACGTGCAGGGCGGGTTTCCGATCCTTTGGCTTGATATTCGGATCGGCACCCTTTTCCAAAAGAAGCTTCACTTGAGGTAGCACATCAAGCCTATCGCTAATGCGCGCCGCTTTCACGAGAGGAGTCACGCCCCACCGGTCCTGCGCATTCGGGTCAACCCCGTGCTCCAACAACAATCTTGTCATCTCCTGCGAGTATGCCGCGGCGTGTAGCGGGGTTCGCTTTCCTTCTGCGAATGTCGTCGCAACGTCCGGATCCGCACCCCGCTCCAAGAGCTGTCTGACCGCGGCGACCTCACCTTCTTCAACCGCCACAAAAAGCGGGGTCCTACCTAACTGACTCCTCGCATTAACCGCCGCTCCTTGATCGATCAAATTCTTGACAACTTTCTCAAACCCTTGCTTTGCCGCTATGTGAAGCGGCGTAATGCCGGGCTCGAGCTCTTGGCGATTTATGAACCGGGGCAAGCTGCTGCCTGGGGGCGAGGCCTCCCATTTCCGGGAAGTCTTATTCCCCAAATCGGCACCGTTGTCTATGAGAAGCTCCACTGTATGCCGGTGTCCGTTCCCTGCCGCGTAATGGAGGGGCGTCGCGCCTTTCCGAGTGCCAGCATTGACATTTGCCCCGGCATCAATGAGCTGCTCGGCGATGGCGGTATAGCCGTTGGCAACCGCATAATGGAGCGCCGTTCGTTTGTCACCATCCTGGCGATCGATCAGCGCACCTCGATCGATCAAGAATCGCGTGACCGCCAAATAGCCTTTTTGAGCCGCCTCATGCAGCAGCGTTTGGTTCTCTTCGTTCAGTAGGCTCAGCCGGTCCTTACCGACCTGTGCCAATCCCTTCGCCTCCTTCAGCATGGCAGCCTCTTTCGCCGAGCCGGGATCATATTTGGCCTCAGCCTCGTCGTACGTAGCAACAAGCGCCCGCTTAAGCTCAAGAATTTCTTGCTGGATCTCCTCCGCCGCGTGCGGTGAAACCTGAGCGACCTCGGTCTGTTTTTTCATCCGCTTCAGCTTCTCTTCAACCAAAGCGATCTCTTCTTGGATCAATTCCCGCTGCCGCTTCCGATCCCCATCCAGCGCGGCCAGCTCCTGCTTCAAAGACAAGACTCGCCGCTTTGGCTCAATCAAGTCTGTTCGGTTCCCTCTCCCCGCCTCAACTCGACGCTGAGCACGCTTAACCGCTCGCTTGGCCAGCTCGAGCTGCCGCCGTACAAGCTTCTTCTGTTCGGCGACGGCGACCGAAGAAACTTCCGTTTCCTTTTCCAAAGTGGCCCCCATCTCTTTGAGCTGTTTCCGACTCAAGGAGACGAGCTCTCTCTGCTCCGGAAAATCGGTAATAACCCGCCGATACTGCGCCTCAGCCTTTTCGGTCTCGCCGAGCTTCCGATAACACTCACCGAGCCGAAAGAGGGCGTAGGCGACGGAATCCCGCTGACGATCAAACCGCTTCACGATCTTCTCATACGATCGGATTGCGGCTTCGAGATCGAAATCGGCGCCCTCGTGCAGCAGCGCTTGCTGCAGCGCCCGGTCCTTGGTGATGCGGTAAGTCTCATTCGTCTTCGTGCCCTCCGTGCCTTCCGCGTTTTCCTTCACTGCACCACCAATTGCCGCGGTGGGCCCCATTAGGGCTATAAGAGCCAACATAACCATCGCTCTTTTCATAATACCTCCCGGTTTCGATTTGATTTCCATCATGATGGAACCGATCCTATCCAATCACACACCGCGTGTTGTTACGGATTTGTAATTTCTTCCTTTTGGGGGTTCTGCGCCTTTTTGCGGCTACCCCTCCGGCAGGTCGAGTCGGTAGCCGACCCCTTGGACCGTTTTCAGCCACCGCGGTTGATTCGGGTTGGGCTCGATTTTGCGGCGCAGCGTCGCGACATGCCGATCGACAGTCCGTGTCGTCGGAAACGCCGTATAGCCCCACGCGACGTCGAGCAGCCGATCCCGCGAGACCGCCTGACCCGGACTCTCCAGAAGAAGCTCCAGTACCGCCCACTCTTTAGTCGTCAAAGAGAGTGCCTCATTTCCCTTCCATGCCTCCCGTTTGTT
>JAHEOI010000277.1 GCA_018610125.1 Verrucomicrobiota bacterium | reverse complement strand
GGGATGAGGCGCCCTGTGAGCCCGGTGAAGAATGTGGAGCGCTTCGAGCCGGTGCCGGCGAAGCATGTCCGATTTGTCGTTGAGGAGACCGGCAACGGGGCGGAACCGTGCGTTGATGAGCTCGAAATCTACCGCGCGGAAGAAAGCGGAACGTCGAGAAACCTCGCACTTGCTTCGGCCGGGGCCAAGGCGACCGCATCCGGAACCTATCCCGGAAGCCCGAAACACCGCTTGGAGCACATTAACGACGGGCGTTACGGGAATTCGCGGAGCTGGATTTCCGACGAAAAAGGCCGAGGATGGGTCCAGATTGAAATGAAGGAGCCGGCCTCGATTGATCGGGTGGTCTGGGGGCGCGACAGGACCCGGGACTACGACGACCGGGTTGCGACAAGGTATCGAATCGAGGTGGCGACCCAGTCGGGTCAGTGGCAGACGGTTGCAAGCTCGGGCGACCGCTTGCCGAGGGGGCTGGTGAAGGGCGATTCTGTAATGTTACCGCAGCGAAACCTGACGAAGGCGGAAGCAAAACGGGCAAGGGCCTATTCAGAGGAGCTGGCAAAGCTTGAGTCCAAGAGGCAAAGGCTTTTGTCAAAGCCGAAGGCCTATGCCGGGCAATTCGAGCAGCCCGAAGCGACCCATCTCTTGTTTCGGGGGGATCCGATGGCGGAACGGGAAGTGGTTGCTCCGGACACGATATCGGCCGTGGGAGATCTTGATCTTAAAGTCGACTCCCCCGAACAAAGGCGTCGCGTTGCTTTGGCCAACTGGATCGCAAGTCGCAAGAACCCGTTGACGGCCAGGGTGATCGTTAATCGAATGTGGCATTACCACTTTGGGACCGGCATTGTCGATACCCCGAATGATTTCGGCAGGAATGGCAATGCGCCGACCCATCCCGCTTTGCTTGACTGGTTGGCCGGCGAATTGATGCGTCACGATTGGTCGCTGAAGCACATCCATCGGCTTATTCTGACCTCGGCGACTTACCAGCAAGCCGGCAAGCCCAATCCGAAAGGCTTGAAGGTGGACGGTGACAGCCGGCTGCTCTGGCGTTATCCCTCGCGGCGTCTGTCGGCGGAAGCGATCCGTGACAGCATCTTGAGGGCGAGTGGCCGCTTGCGGCTGGAAATGTACGGTCCGGGCTTCAGCGTTTATAAACCGAATGACAACTACGTGCGCGTTTATGATCCGAAGGAGGCCTGGGGGCCGGAGGAATGGCGTCGCATGGTCTACATGCATGACGTTCGAATGGAAAAGGGCCCTGTCTTTGGGGCATTTGATTGTCCCAGTGGGGGGCGCCCGCAGCCAAGTCGGACTCGGTCCACCACGCCGATTCAGGCCCTGAATCTCTTGAACAGCGGGTTCATGGTCCAACAGAGTCGCCTCATGGCGGAACGAGTGCGGCAGGAAGTGGGTGACCGGCCCGCCCGGCAGGTGCGCCGTGCCTTTCGGTTGACCGTTGCCAGAAAGCCGGATGATGCGGAAAAGGAGGCATGTCTGAAAGTCGCCACTCGACATGGCTTGGCCGGTGTCTGCCGAGCTCTGTTTAATACGAGTGAATTTCTCTTTATCCCTTGAAGTTGGAATCTGACAAACTGGGAAATAATTTATGAATGATGGATTATCCGACACGGGCCGAAGGTTGCTCAATCGCCGTGAGTTTTTATCCCAGACCGGTAGCGGGCTGGCCGGCGTTGCTTTAACAAGCTTGCTGGGGCAGGATTTGCTCCTCGGTGCCGAGGATGGCCCATTCCGACCGAAAATCGATCCTTCCCATCCCTTGGCGGCGCGGTCACCGGAGCTTACGCCCCGGGCGCGGAATGT
The DNA here is from genome assembly GCA_018610125.1 of Verrucomicrobiota bacterium. GTDB lineage: Bacteria > Verrucomicrobiota > Verrucomicrobiia > Limisphaerales > JAHEOI01 > JAHEOI01. The sequence continues at coordinate 13,772 of JAHEOI010000277.1, read as the reverse complement.
CGTAGTCATCTTTTGCTCGGGTGCGATCAGTCACGTTGACAGCTTTGATTATAAGCCGGAGCTGATCCGACGTCACGGGCAACCGATGCCGGGCTCGGATGACCTTGTTACATTCCAAGGCGAAAATGGAAATCTGACCAAGCCACTCTATCCGTTTCGGCCAAGGGGTAGGTCTGGGAAAATGGTTTCCGATCTGGTTCCTCATCTCGGTGAGATGGCGGATGAGATGTGCTTTCTCCATTCCATGACGAGTAAGACCAATACCCATGGGCCCGGAGAGAATTTTATGTCGACCGGCCGAACGGTTGAAGGGTTTCCGTCTGCCGGGTCATGGGTGACTTATGCCTTGGGGAGTGAGAACCGAAATCTCCCGGCCTTTGTCGCGATTCCCGATCCCCGCGGGGTTCCACAGTCTTCAGGGAACAATTGGGGGCCGGGTTTCTTGCCGGCCGTTTTTCAAGGCACGCCGTTCAACGCGCAGAAACCGATCGGAAATCTAAAAAGCCCCTCCGGTGTTTCGAAAGAGGCGGATCAGGCCTCTCGCGATTTATTACAGTTTTTGAATAAGCAACACCTGGAACAGCATCCCGGTGACACCGATTTGGCCGCTCGGATTGCCAGTTATGAGCTCGCGGCCAAGATGCAGTTAAGCGTCCCTGAAGTGACCGACCTTTCCGATGAACCGGCCCATATTCGACGATTGTACGGTGCCGATGCCTCCTCGCCCAAATACAAGGCGGGTTTTGCCAAGAACTGTATTCTCGCGCGTCGCCTGATCGAGCGAGGAGTGCGATTTGTTCAGCTATTCAATGGGGCATACGCCATGGGTGAGGGAGTTGGGAATTGGGACGGGCACAAAAAGCTTAAGGACCAGTATGATGTGCATGGACCGATCCTGGATCAACCGGCCGCGGGACTGCTGAAGGATTTGAAGCAGCGAGGCCTCTTGGATGAAACGCTGGTGGTGTTCTGCACGGAGTTCGGGAGAATGCCGACATTCCAGAAAGGGGCCAACGGCCGAGATCACAATCCCGATGGCTTCACGTGTTGGATGGCGGGTGCCGGTGTGAAGGCGCCATACACCTATGGTGCGACCGACGAGTTGGGTCACAAGGCTCAGGAAAAAGTCACGAGCGTCTATGATTTGCATGCGACGATCCTACGCATCCTGGGACTCGATCATAAGCGGTTGACATACTATCATAACGGACGAGAGCGTCGGCTGACCGATGTCCATGGGAATGTCATTAATGAGATCTTGAGCTGATTGAACGTCGATCAGGAAGGAGGGGGGCGGGCGGCCTGCCTGCCGTCACGGGGAGCGGTTCATCAGAACCGCGAGATCCCGGACTATTACTACAGAAACAGGTTGGGCTTTGGCCCCAATGCCATTCGGAAATTCGGGAGAAATGGTTTTGAAGCGCCCTTTCAGGGCTTTGTTGTGTGTCGGCGCCTGCACACCTAGTGCTGAGCCCTAGGCTACATTGAATTGCCCCGTTGGGGCATTGTGAATCGAGAGCGCCAAAGGTGCGGGTCAACATAGCCCAGGGTTCCACCCTGGGAACCGAAACGCAGACGAGCTCAAGCCCTGTAAGGGCGAGTCAGAGATGAGCATTTTCCGAACGGTATTAGGCTTTGGCCCGCCGGGAGACCCCCAGAGTTCGAGGAATGAGCCCTCACCCTCCCCTCTCCCATCTGATGGGAGAGGGTGTACAAATGGCGAGTGAGGGCCAAAATCGTTCAAATTGCGTTCTCGGACGGGCGGACGGCTACGGATCCGAAAACTGTCGCTGCAGCGCTATCCCCGTCTCATCCGCGTTCATCCGGCCAAAAAAGTTTTTTGAGTCTCGGACGCCCTTGGATCACCGCTCCAGTTAAACTGTAAGCCTGAATAACGCTCGCTCAGCGTATGTTACTGACATGCGTGCAATGCTGCCGTCAGCCAGAGGCGTCAGTTATCCTGCGAAGGCTCAGAATTTTTCGGGAACTTGATGCCGGAAGTAACAGCCCCAAGCTTGATTTTGCGGTGCGGTTCCCGGGGCTCATGTCCCGTCTTGCGAGGCGGGATTGTTCCATATTCGGTTGGGGAGGTTGGCAATACCGGGATCCGGGTTGCTGCCGCCACTGAATCCGGAGAGGCGGAAGTACTCCCGACGCTTCATGTATTCGACATGCCCGTCGAGCGACAGGACATGGCCTCCGTTGCTATGCCGCCGCGTGAATCCTTCACCTGGAAAGCTCGAAGTATCGTTAAACCAAAACGGAGTGGCCTCGTCCGGCTCCCACATGATGATAGCGTCAGAGCGTCGGAAGGCCGATCGTTTGAACGGGATCGGCCTTCGGTTGAATTCCCGAACAGACCCATTCATGATATAGGTGGTCACTTTCTGTCCCCGAGCCCGCCAAAGGGCATTGTTCGTGTAGTCGGTCGGACATCGATAAACTTTGGCGTTTTCCAGATACTCCCACAGGGAGCCTTGGGTTATGTTGTAACCGTTTATGGCACGCGGTGGGTCCCAATCGGCTCCCAAATTCCCCAGGTTTTTGTAAGCCCAATACGACTTGAATTTGACGTCGCCCCAACCGGGAAAGGGAAATCGGTCTTCATTATCATCGCCATACATTTGGATCGCGAGTCCCAATTGCTTGAAGTGGTTCATGCATTTGACGCGATGGGCGTTCGATTTGGCTTCAGACAATGCGGGGAGGAGCATGCTCGCCAGGATTGCGATAATGGCAATCACCACTAGGAGCTCGATCAGGGTAAAACCACCGCTTGAGGGATCTGCGTCACCGTGTTGGAATATCCTGTTGTGCCCCGATGAATCAGTCATGTCCTGCTTACCCTAATGGGAGAAGCGGTCAAGTCAAGCAGCGGAGTGTTTCCCTTTCCTTTTGCGAATGGTGCGCCTTTTTGCGGGTGAATTGTTACTCCGACAGGGGAGACCGGGCGCGATTTGTATGCCAGTCGCAATCGATCGAGGTGGCTTGCCTTGAGGTGCTTTTCTGACGTAATATCCGGAGTGATGTCGACGGAATTCTGCGAGGAGAAAATGCAATGACCGGATCTAAACTGACATGCTTGTTGTTTGGTGTGCTGCTGATGGTTGGGGCCACACCCGCCAAGGCGGCGGGAGAGTCGAGGCCCAACATCCTCGTGATTTATGCCGACGACCTCGGATATGGGGATGTCTCCTGCTACAATCAAGAACGCGGCAAGATCGCCACGCCTCACATTGACCGACTCGCTGCCGAGGGGATGCGGTTTACAGACGGGCATTCCAGCTCGGGCGTTTGCTCGCCCTCGCGCTACACTTTACTGACAGGGAGATATCATTGGCGGACACGCTTGCAATCCGGGATCGTCGGGCTTTGGGGACCGCCATTGATCGCCGAGGATCGGCTTACTTTGGCAGGGCTTCTAAAACGGGAAGGCTACAAAACAGGTTGTATCGGGAAGTGGCATCTTGGATGGGATTGGCCGATTGATCAAGAGGAGCGATCCCTTTTTCGCGCAGACAAGCAGGATGCGGTGGCGACTGCCGAGCACCGACAGGCATGGCAAGAGGCGTTCTCCCAACGCATTCGAGGCGGACCGATCACACGCGGATTCGACTCGTATTTTGGAACCGACGTCCCCAACTGGCCGCCGTATTGCTTCATTGAAGATGATCGAACCGTCGGAATCCCGAGCAAATTCCTGAAGCCGAAGCTTCTCCGAAACAACCAGGCGAGTATCCAGGGGCCGGCCCTTGAGGGATGGAAGCTTAAACCGATTTTACCGACTTTGGGAAAACGAGCCGCTCAGTTTATTCATGCTTCGGCCGAGCAGCCGAACCCGTTTTTTCTCTATTTGCCTCTCACTTCGCCTCATACGCCACTGGCGGTAACGGATCGCTGGAAAGGAGCGAGTGGGCTTAATCTTTACGCGGACTTTGTCATGGAGACGGATGCCGTGGTGGGAGGAGTCCTTGATGCCCTTGAGGAGGCCGGTGTCGCCGATGAGACATTGGTTGTCTTTACCAGCGATAACGGGTGCGCTCCCTATATCGGTGTCGACGAGCTCGAGGAAAAGGGGCATTACCCGAGCGGACCGCTTCGCGGGTACAAGTCCGATGTCTGGGAAGGCGGTCACCGTGTTCCCTTTATCGTGCGTTGGCCTGGAGTGGTGACTCCCGGATCGGTGACCGATCGTCTGGTGCATCAGGCGGATCTCATGGCCACCTTTGCCGAGATTGTCGGGCAGGAACTTCCGGATGACGCAGGCGAGGACAGCTTTAGCCTTATGCCGATTTTGCGGGACAAGGACCGCCGTGTGCGGCGCTATGCTGTCAATCAGTCCGCACGCGGATTGCTTGCCATCCGTCGAGGGCCTTGGAAGCTCATTTTCGGTGCCGGCTCCGGCGGCTGGACAGAAGGCCGCAGCGAACACCCGTTACAACTGTATCACCTTGGACGTGACCAGGGTGAGTCAAACAACCTTTACGCGCAAAAGCCCAAGCTTGTTAAGCAATTAACCGAGCAAATGGGGGTGATTGTGCGAAATGGCCGTAGCACGCCGGGGGCGAAGCAGGAAAACGACGTGCCGGTCAAATGGAAACCTAAGGAAGGGCGGTAAACGGCAAGCCGCCCGCCAAAGAGAAGAGAATCCCCTGCGAAAGCGCTCGAATGGCGCGAAGCTTGTCTGGGCGCTTCCCTCCGGGCTCTTTAACAGAAGTATTTCGTTGATCGGCAAAGAGCGGGCTTCGGCAGCTTTCCTTTTTCTCTCCGGCCGCATCATACGGGCCATTTGCCTACTCCGCTGCCGACCCGTTTTGGCGAACCCGGCGTTACGAAGGGCGACGAAGAGGAAGATTCGGCAAGCCACAGCAGACCAGGCGGTCTGCGTTATGCCGGGCGTAGCGCACCACCTGTTAATGCCAAAATGTGAGACGCAGATGCACGCAAGCTCGCTACGCAACTCGCTCGCGAAAACGGTGATAAAGGTACCCGACAATAAGCAGGACCACCGCGAGGACCGAAAATGCAATGATTCGGTGCAAGGCTTCGTGAATATCGTATAGAAACATTCGGGGCAGACAGAGTGCCAGGCCCAGCAATCCGACAATGCGATAAGGTTGGAGCCGAGCCAGGAGACCGGCGACAAAGAAGGCTATCGCAGAGATACCCCAACAGACAGTGGCGTATTTCTGAAGTTCAAAAGCTGGAATCGGAAAAAGGATGAAGAGAAGCGTCAATCCCGCCACGCTATGCCCCCAAGCCAATGCATATGCCGATGTTCGAGCGCCAAGCTTTGACTGTGAAAAGTATGCCGCGAGTCCATTGCCGGCCGTCGCGACGGCGAGGATGATGGCAGGCGCCATCAGTTGGCGCGGCTCGAGCATCCTCGAGATCGCTAAAATAAGGCCGTAAGATTGAAGGTGTCCCAGAACCACCAAGCCGACGGCGATCCAATGGCCTGCTATCGGGGATATTGTGGATCCAAACAGCGTGAAAAGAGATCCGGAGATGGCCAAGCCGAGCACCGGCCATGGGGAATCCAAGGTTTGAAACAGCGTAAACGTCAAAATGGCGGCAGTAATGACACCACTAATCCACTCGTGAATGCGCGCCGGCTCAAGCAGTTTTCGACGTGCCCTTAATCGGGGCGAGATGCCGTACGTGGTGAACAGGCTGACCATGACGATGGCTGTTAACCAGTACTCCAAGGAGAAGCCGTCGACCAAAAAGCCGGCTTGCCCGGAGCCCAGAAAGATCAGTCCGAGAGTCGCCGGAAGAAACGCGAGGTCGCCCAAGGTTCGGAAGGGATAAGTTAGACTGAACGCCGCGACGCCGCAACTGACCAAACCGGTTCCCAGAAAATACCCTCCCGGAGCAAGCCACTGGAAGAGGATTTGGTTGAGGGTCATCAGCGCGAGAACGTGCAAAATCGCTTCGAGCAACTGAATGCCAACCGTCTCCCGTTTTACCTGCTTGACCGAGAGTAACGCCCCCAGAATGGGGAAGAAGAAAAGGATTCCTCCTGTAATTAAATGAGGGGAGCCGGATACCTGGTCAAGGGTTAGACTCCAGTAAATGCCATAAGCGAGTAGCGTCGTGCCGCCCGTTAGGACGAACGCGAATCTGGTTGCGACACGCATTGCCCCAAGCGCAGCAAGAGCCCCGACCAGAAGAGCCAAAGGCCGAAACGCAAGGCCGAAAGTCCCCCAGGAGAAGAGGAGGATGCAAACGGTCACGACGCCCGCGAGGACCGTTTCAAGCGTCCATCGATCCGAAGAAGCGGAGTGTTGCATCGATACGCTCAGGAAGCAGCGTTCATGAGCCGCCAAAAGAGCGATCGATCCAAGAACGAAGAAGATAGCGCCGATCCCGGTTATGCTCCAGGGGGCGATGCTTGTGTGAAATGGGGGAGAAAAATCGGATATGAAGAGCCCGGCCGCGAGCAGCCAAGCCAGGACAAATCCGGTTTCGAGGGATATGGATTTGTCGCGTTGGATTGCCATCCAGAGTAAGCCGACGCTTTGGACCCCCACGGTCAGCCACTGAAGACTGCCCTCGAATAAGCTAATCAAATAGGCGGCAAGCAAACCCGCTCCCTTTAGAAAGACAATCTCGAAAAGCACGCGGTCTACTTGGGGCTTCCAATACCACGTAGCAACGCCGAAGCTCAGTAGGGCAAAGACCAAGTAAAAAGTAGAAAGCGCTTCCGGGTAAAAGATCCGAGTAAAGACCACTCCTGCGAGTAGCGCGGCCGAACTGTTAAACGCGGTCAGAGCTCGCCGTCCATTTTTACCCAAGATGCTCCCTCGGCTGGCGGCAAGGCGATCGCTGGAGGCAAATAAGAGGAAGGTGACGACAAGGAAGAGGAGTCCGTAAAGGAACGGCGGCGGGGCTCCGCCGAGGAATTTCAAGACCAGAAGAATAGCGAAGACCGCGTAGCTGCCTGCAACCGAGATGAGGAACGGCAGAGTCCGGTTAAGGGTAACATAAAACCAGCTACCACCGATTGCGAGGATCAGCGATCCGATTAAGCCAAAGTGATCCAATTGTTTTCCAAGGGAAAAGGCGCAACTGACATAACCCAGCAGCAGGGCCATTGAAACGATGGTCAAGCTTTGCCTCGATTGCCCGATGAACGCGATGATCACCACGATTGCAAATTGGGCGGCCCCGCCGACCAAAGGGTCGTGAAAGATTTGCAGCGGCGGTAGTGCATAGCCGGCGAAGACAGCAAAGAACGTCAGTGCCAATCCCCCTCCGAACACCACAGCGCCAAACTGAGGGAGCCGTTTTTCCTGCCAGAAGCCGATGGCGGTAACTCCCAACGCAGCACCAAGGAGCTCGAGGAACTTCACCCACGGGGGTGTTCCTTGAGTGAGATAAACCCCAAAAAACACCGCTGCGATAACGGCAAGGAGGGTGCCAAGTCGTGTCGTCCACCAGGCGGCAATATGAGCCTCACCGGATTCCGCCGAGCTCGGAGGCCAAAGATGGAGGCCTTCAAGGAGGCGTCGAAGAAGCCTTCCTTGGCTGCCGGTTAAACCACTGGAATCCCCAAAGGTTGCCGATTTCTCTGGCTGTGGTTCCGAGGTGGTGGCGAATTTCGAAGGAGTCGACGCGGTTGCCGGCTTTTGTGGAGTGGGATTCGGTGAAGGCTTTCGGGCCTGGCCCGAGGTGGGACGTCGCGTTGTTATCGGGGGTTGCTGCTCTGAAGGGGAAGGTCCAGGGGGCGTTCCAGGAGACCGCGCCTGCTCCTCTGAGCTCCTGGATGTTCGCCGCCATACGTGTTGTAAGTCGATCTCCAACTGATTGACACGTCTCCTCAAACGACGGATTTCCTCCACAACCCACCACACGAGTAGCGCGCCAATGACAAGCGCAAGGAATAGCCATTCCATATGAATCACTCGCCTAAATTGAGTCGTTTTACCATACAACGCCCTGCAGAGCCTCTGACCTTAAGAGGAGCCACAGAGACCCACCTTTCGCACAGTTAAGCGTAATGTGGTTCGGAAATTCGCCGTTTTCAACTCGCCCTTCGAAGAGGGGGCGTTTGTTCACGAAGGGTGCGTTAAGTTTGTGCCCCTTCTGAAGGGGAGAAGGCTAGGATGAGGGGGTATTTTCCTCACTCAAGGTTGCCACACCAAACACAGACCCAATCGGGTTTATTCGCGTCGCGAAGACACGGACCACACCTGGAAACACCCCCGCCGAATTATCGTAAAATGTGAGGATCATTCGTGAATCGACTTGCTCGAAGAGTCTTTTTCAGACAAACGCTGGTGGTCAGCGACGACAGGCCTTACTCAAGCCCCGGACTGTGATTGACGCTTTGGACAAGTGAGGAGTAGCATGCCAGACAAGTTCCGTTAACACGCAATCTCCCGAGCCAAAAACGATATGAAACTCAGCGATCTGATTTTTCGCAAGAATGAACCGGTGAGTGCTCACTATTCGGCTCGAACGGCAGGGCACCTCACAGCCGGAGTAATTCTATTTCTACTTCTGAATTTTGCAGCTTCTATCGATGCGTCGACGAAGCAAACACCTCGGGAGCATCCGTTTTTGATCTGCACACGGGAACAGTTCCCGGAGTTGCGGAAGCGAGCTTCTGAAGAGCCGTGGCGTACGATGAAGGAAAACGCTTTGGAAAGAGCAGCCGGCGGCATAGAATCCTTTGACGGTGGAAGGGGACCAATTCGTTTGCAGCGTTATCTTGGGGCCTGTGCACTTGCCTACATCGTGGATCCGGACAGGAAAACAAAGCATGCGCACCGCGTCTACGAAAAGATTACCAATGAGCTTGCGGACGTCGTGTTCGATGAGAGTCAACGCTGGAGTGGGGTGGTGCCGTCCAGTGCGGCGGCCTTTGTGGCCATCATTGCGTTGGATATTGTCCAAGAGGATCTGCCTCAACCCAAGATTGCGGCGTGTGAATCGGTCATCGATCGACAGCTTGGAAAAATCAATGAGAAAGGGGCGTGGGAACTGGCCCGCCTCGGGGCTAAAGGCACATGGGCGGTCTATAACGGAACGCGAACGAAGCCGGACGACCGATATTACAAGCATTATGTGACACAGATGACCGAGGACGGTGTGAGCACGGTGGCTACGACCTATGCTTGGGCGCGGCTTGTCAGCAGTGATTCGCGACCGCAAAAAACCGGGTATGCCGATGTCCTGGAGTTCACTGGGATCGACGAGCGCTATTACGACGATCCGCGGCTGGAGCGATTTTATCGCTGGCTGTATGGCTCCTCGGTGACACCCGCGAGACAGTTCCACGCGTTCGGGGATTTTATCCCGGATCGGTATTCCGCCGGCTCAACCGAGCCGGCGTTTGGAAATCCGGCCTTGGCTTACCGTGTCGGTCGGTTCGACCCGCTGGCCGCCCGGTACATGGCCTGGGCTTTGGAGGGGCGTGAGCCGCCGGGACACGTGCTTGCCTATGTCTTAAAACGCAAGGATTACAAGCCAAAGGTGCCCAGCAGTCGGCTATATCCGGACGGCGGCGCCTTTCTCCGCGAGCCGGAAGATTCTCCGAGCTCGCTGGCTGCGGCTTTATACAACATCACGGTGCATCCGGACTGGCACATGAATCAGGAGATCAATGCCCTCTCTCTGTCCGCCTACGGCGCGCGGTTGCTGATGAATGGGGGCTGGCTTGGACCGCCGACACGGCCGGCGAAGCGGAACAACACCTTGACTATCGATGGAAAGGAGCATGCCAGCCGCACCGGCGCGGGCCTGGAGGAAGGATTAATCAGTCATGGCTTGGATTATGGGGCGGGGCTTTCCGGGGATGCCTTGCCTGCGGATGCGTCGTTTATCCGCAGCTTATTCCTCGTTTACGCGCAGGATGGAGTCGGTGGCTATTTCCTTACCGTGGACGAAGTGCGATCCGGGAAGGGTGAGACCATCCACCACTACTTGCATCCTTCCACGGAGACGAAGCCGAAAGTACGGGTTGCGAAGGCCGAGTATGATGCCAAGACCGAGCTTTTCAACCGGGCCAAGACAAATCGTCTGGCTATCTTCTATGGAAGCAGTCCCGGACACGTTCATCGAGAGCTCTCGCCATCCGGATCGGCTCGGGCGGATAAGAAGGAGCATTACCGGTTGGAAGCGGTCTTTCCGACCGAGCGGGATGGAACCTCCGAGCTCATCACGGCGCTCTACCCTTATAACAGAGGACACCCGAAACCGGAGCTCAGCCGCCTCTCTGGTGATGGGGCAACGGGGGTGCGGCTGTCTCACCGGTCAGGGCCGCGGGATTATGTTTATGCGACGGAAGGGGACAAAGGGTATGAGGTGGCGCACGGTGTTGCGTTTCAGGGAAAGGTGGCCCTGTTTCGCCGGGAAGGGGGCTCCGTCCGGTTTTACTTTGTGCGCAAGGGGACTCGCTTCCGCCACCGGAATATCGGGCTCGTCTCCAAGAAACGAGTAAGTCTGCACCTACGCGGAACAAAAGGTCGTATTCACGCAGAGGAAGAGACCTCGGTGAAATTTTTCCATCCCGAGATAACCAATGTGCAACTTGGCGACGAATCTTTGGAGGTGAAGAACAAGGGGGAGGGATGGCTCAAGGCAGTGATCCCTCCCGGGAGCAATCAACAGATCCGTCTGGTCACGGAGGACCCACGTCAGCGGTGAGGCTGCCGTGCTTTTCCCCCGGCCTCATTTACCTCGAGTCAACGGCTCGGCCTCATTCACGTAGTCCGCGGGGCGTTGGCTCTTGCCTTTTCGGTCGCCATCTCCAAGGTCCCTTCGCGCTACGTCGGCCAAGGCCTGCAATCGTTTGACGATCAAGGGGTGTCGGCTCGCGACGTTGTGTTGCTCGCCGATATCACGCCGAAGATTGAATAGCTGGGGGGTATCGCTTTTAACGCGCAGCTTCCACTCGCCGGATCGCACCGCCTCGAGCGCCTTGACGCGATAATAGTAAAAGGCGATATGAGGCGACTGGGCCCCGGGCTCGCCGAGGAGAAGATGGGTAATGTCTTTGCCGTCGATGATGCGGTCTTCAGGAATCCGGGCTCCCGCCAGGTTGGCCAGAGTTGGATAGAAATCCATCGAGGTCGTCAGCTCATGACAGACGCGGCTTGCCGGGACATGACCCGGCCACCGGATAATGCAGGGAACACGCAGGCCACCCTCCCAGGTATTGCCCTTGCCGCCGCGTAATGGGTGATTGGAGCTCCCATGGTGAGTGGGCCCGCCATTGTCCGAAGTGAATATGACCAGCGTCTCTTTCGCGATCCCCTGCTCGCGGAGCGTTTGCATGATTCGGCCTGTGGACCAATCAATCTCCTCGACCGTGTCGCCAAATGGGCCTCCCTCGGACTTGCCATCAAAGGGGTCGGAGGCATGGTGCGGCCAATGCGGAAACGTATGCGGCAGATAAAGAAAGAAAGGGCGATCCCGCTGCGTCTTGATGAACTGAATTGCTTCCTCGGTGTAGCGACGGGTGATTTGCGACTGGTCCGGCTCTTTTTCGATCACTGTCTCATTCCGTAACAACGGCAGTGGTGGATAGTTACTGTTGGCTCGGGCATGGCCCATGTCGTTGGAATAGGGGATACCGAAGTATCGATCAAATCCCTGATTCGTCGGCAGGAATCGCTTTTGATCGCCCAGATGCCACTTGCCGATGCAGGCGGTGGCATAGTCGGCCTGTTTGAGTAGCTCAGCGATCGTGACCTCGTCGGGATTCAGTCCTTTTCGTGCCCCGGGAAAAAGCACCCATCGACCGTTTGCATCCTCGTGCATGCTCACTCGTCGTGGATAACAACCGGTCATCAACGATGCGCGAGAAGGGGTGCAGACCGGCGCCGTCACGTAGAAATCGGTGAACCGTGTGCCTTTGTCGGCAAGCTTGTCTATGTTAGGTGTATCGTGCTCTTTTGAGCCATAGCAGCCAAGGTCATTGTAACCGAGATCATCGCAAAAGATCAGCACAATGTTCGGGCGAGGCGGTGTGCTCTCAGCGGCAGCCATGCCTAAAGGCACGGCCAAGAGCAACAGTGAAGTCATCCATTGAGTCAAGGGCATAAGTGTTATTCCTTTTTTAAGGTTTGACTGCCCAGACCGTGGGCAGTGTCTGACGACGATACTCCCCATGAGTTTTCCACAAATCCGGCATCCGGTGGCCTTTATCCCGTTCCAGCCAACCGTTCCAAGCCGGCTACCATTCTAACCGGTGCCTAGTCAACCGACAAATGCATTTTGACAGCCCGTCCTTTATACTCGTTTCGCGAGGATGACGCAATTCCATGCTGTAAACTCCCTCAACACTGGTATCTTAAGGAGGATATCAAGCTCGGTGTAATAACGTGGAGCGATGCCTTCGACGCGTAAATGGCCATTGCTTGTGACCCATTTGAGTGTTTTTCCAATATGTACAGGAAAAAGATTTCCGAAGGGATGGAGCATGCGGGGGCGTCTAACGACCTTGTCCCAAAGCCATGGTCCCAGACGTGGCCCAAAAAAATGAAACGGGGAAAAGTCGTGGCCTCCCCATGGTGACAGCCAGTTGGTCCAACTGAGATACAGGTGCCCACCGGGGTTAATGAGCTCATGTACGTGCTCGATAAAGGACTTTGGGCGAGAAAGATGTTCAAAAACGTTGGAGCAAATCACTAAATCATAGGTGCCCAGGCCGTTCAGACCTTCGCGGTCTATATCGCGACGAACAAACGGGTTGGTGTCGAGTCTCTCGCTCAGGGTGTTGTTCATGTCTACGAAGGTCACATGGCAACCTATGGCTTTGAGCTCTTCTCCAAATACGCCATGTCCGCATCCAAGGTCGATGACGGAAAAAGGTCCTTCGAATTTGATACCTTTGCGCCGCATCCACTTGGTCGCGTCGATAGCCTGAATTCGATAAAATTCCGAATCCGCTCCATGCGAGCAATAATGGCGAATTAACTTGTGGATGATCATAGGGCTTGGAGCTCCAGTTCCAACGGCTTCCAGGATATTCGCCGAAGTAAAAGGCTACAAGTCTTTCTTGGCTGGGTAGAGGGAGCAGGGCGAAGAGCCGGGGCACCCGGGAGCTAGGGAGGGCGATCTGGAGCTCATCACGAGCGTTCGTTAACGATAAAGTAGACGGCAAGACTTCGTGAGGGAACTAGAAATGCATGGAAGGAATCGATCCGGGTGGTGTATTTTGCCTAACATGAGCCATAGCATGAGATACGCTGTCGCGGTCGCGGTGGTGTGGATTGGAACCGGTCTGTCTAACGTGGGGGCAGCGCCGGAAGCCTCGGATGAGTTTTGATCGCTTTTCAATGGACGGGATCTTTCCGGATGGGTGGATGTCAATGTGGCCCCGGAGACCTTTCGCGTACGCGAGGGGGTGATTCTCTGCACCGGTAAGCCGACCGGGGTCATGCGCACAGAAAAGCAGTATGAGAATTGTATTTTGGAACTGGAGTGGAAGCACTTGCATCGGGGTGGGAATGCTGGGGTATTTGTTTGGAGTGATCCGTTACGTGCCCGAGGCGTGCCCTTCACGCGAGCCATGGAGGTCCAGGTCCTGGATGGGCGGAACACCGAAAATTGTACGAGTCACGGGGATGTCTTTGCGATCCATGGTGCCGAGCTCACACCGAACCGACCGCACCCCCAACGGCTGGATGCGCAGTCTTCCAAGCGCGACGTTGTCGGCCAGCAGGTCATTGGAACCATTATCAGGTTGCTTGCCGAGACGGGGAGATCAGTTTGGCCGTCAACGGCAAGCAGGTCTCCGGGGGACATCATGCGTCGCCGCG
>JAHEOI010000276.1 GCA_018610125.1 Verrucomicrobiota bacterium | reverse complement strand
GGGATGAGTCAACCAAACAGGCGCCGGTGCCGGAAAGAAGCAGCGAAGGCATTGTTCGGCGCGAGGGGGTTGTGAAGCCGACGGTCAGCATTCAGGCTCCGACATTTTACGGCTTGAAAAGCATTTACGACGGGACGTTGATGAACTATCTTTATAGTCCCTCGAACCATATCCTCTTTAAGGACTATACCGGGAAGCGTGTCTTGGTGCGGGGGCAGGAATTCCTCGATGAGCGATGGCCTAAGACTCCTGTGCTGAAGGCTGAAGAGTTACGGGCTGCAGAGCAAAAACAAAGCCGAAACTAATCGATAATGGGTAATCGAATTGATGGCCGTGCGTGCGCCGAGAAGATCCATGATGAGACAGGTGCTCGTGTCCAAGCATTGAAGTCGGCCGGTGTGGAACCGGCTTTGGCCTTTGTTCGGGTCGGTGAGGATCCGGCCTCGAAGGTTTACGTCGGGATGAAAGAGAAGGCAAGCGCCCGTTTGGGCATCCAGTCTCGCTCCCATGTTCTCAATGAAGAGACCTCGGAAAAGGAGCTCTTGGGCTTGGTTGAAGAGCTTAACCAAGACCCGCAGGTGCACGGGATCTTGGTTCAAGCGCCCGTGCCGGATCACATCGATTCCGCGAGGGTCTTTGCCAAGGTTGATCCCGAGAAGGATGTCGACGGGTTTCATCCGCTAAACCTGGGGAAACTTTTGCTTGGAGATCGGACGGGCTTTGTGCCATGCACGCCGGCGGGGATTCATGAATTGCTGATTCGTTCCGGGATCGAGACCAAGGGGGCCGAGGTAGTGATCCTGGGGCGCGGGAACATCGTGGGGAAGCCGATGGCCGTGATTCTGATGCAAAAGGCCAAAGGCGCGGATAGCACCGTCACTCTCTGCCACTCACGGACCCGCGAAGTCAGCGAGCATTGTCGGCGGGCGGACATTTTGATCGCAGCGATGGGGCAACCGCATTTGATCACTAAGGATATGGTCAAGCCCGGTGCCGCGGTCATCGATGTGGGGGTCAATCGGATATCGGATCCGTCGGTATCGAAGGGATACCGTCTTATCGGCGATGTCGATTTTGACGGTGTCATGCCGGTGGCGGGATGGATCACCCCGAATCCGGGGGGAGTCGGGCCGATGACAATCGCCATGCTTATGCGAAATACCGTCAGGGCGGCCGAGCAAGCAGGTCACACCCAGCATGGCTGAGCAAAACAACGAAATGGCCGGCGCTCGGATTTTACCGGATCTGCAGGCCTCGATCCCCTGTGAGGATGTCCGACAAGAAGCCAATGGCAACTTCATCATCATCGGGGTGATCAATGCCATTCGTGCTCCCAAATTGCCGATTACCGCGCTCAAGCTTTGTATCTACAATCGATGGACGGCCGGCTTGGGGCAATTCAGTCAACGCGTGGCGGTCTTGGCCCCGGATCAAACGACGGTTCTGCGAGAGAGCCAAGCTCGCTTTCAGTTGCAAGATGCCTCTCACCACGTGACCAATGTCTCGGTTTTCCAACAGCTTCAATTTACCGAGGCCGGCGTTCATTATGTTGAAGTCCAGGTCGATGATGTGATGAAGATACGCTACCCGGTTGTCATCTCTTATAAGCCGCCTCCCTCCAAGCAATCCGGCGAATCGGGAACAAGTCAGTCCGGTTCGAGCTAACGGGCTCTTGAAGGGGCAATGTCGACCTGCCGGACGAATCGTAGTGTCGTGGCAGATGATTTTGAGTGGAGCCCGAGATTGCGCCATTGCCGGAGAATGCTTAAACTAGCGTATGATCTTTTGGGCTTCCACATGTCGCGGTCTGATGATCCTTGGGCTGATCGGCTTCAGTTGGTCGGGATGCTTGCCCATGGGGAGCCAGGCGGGCAAAAGGCGGGTGAGTGCCTATCTGCAGAAGGCTGAGAATGAAAAGAGCGCGTACGATTACAAGGCGGCTGCGGAAGCTTACGAAAAGGCACTGCAAATCGATCCGAACTTGGCGAAAGCCCATTTCGAGCTGGGGCTGCTCTATGACAATGATCTGGAAGATCCTGTATCGGCCGTCTATCACTACCAGCATTACAAGAAGCTGACTGCTGATAGCAAAGAAAAGAAGGCGTTTATTAATCCCCGGATCACTCGTTGCAAGCGCGAGCTTGCCAAGGGGGTCTCTTTGGCGCCGGTAACTCAAGATATCCAAAAGCATCTCCAGTCGGTCAAACAGGAAAATACCGCCCTTAAAAAGGAGAGAGATAAGCTGCTTGAGCGTGTCAACCAGTTGGAGGATAAGCTCCGGCAGGCCAAGGCGCAGATTGAACGGTTAAAGGCCGGACCTGGCGCGGGGACGGGCGTCGAGGTTTCGGAATCCGGTGGGAGCCACGGCTCGGGGAGTGAGTTTGGGTACCACACGGTCAAGCGGAACGAGACGATGTACCAGATCAAGGAGCAATACGGCATCACTCTTAAGCAATTAATGGAAGCCAATCCCAACGTCAATCCGAGGCGGATGCGAAAAGGCACTCGGTTAAAGATCCCTTATCCTTGATCCAAGGGCGTTGCCCGAGCGTTTCCGAGTCCGCTCCCCCTCCGGTCGCATTCTTGTCATTTCATAGCCTATGGGCCTTCGTATCGCGTTTACTTTGATTGTTCTCTTCTGGCTGACGATGAACGTCCTTTTGTGGCGACATGAATTCTATCGTGCCCAGACAGGGAGCCCTGTGGATGTCGAAACCGTCTGGCAAAAGATCTTGACGGCCCCGGACGATTCGTCGTTGGACATCCTCGAGGGCGACGAAAAGATCGGTTTTTGTCAATGGGCGGCGACGGTCGGCAGCGGGGTTGGGACGGATGAGCTGCCGAATCGCCGAGGAGTGCCCGAGCAGATGGTGCAGAATCTGGAATCGTACACGCTTTCCGCCGAAGGGGCCATTTCGGTCGGCAATGAGGACAAACGAGCCCGATTCCGCTTCAATACAAAGCTCTCGGATCCAAAAACATGGGAACGGTTTTTGGTCCGTCTGGCCGTCAAGCCGAAGGTGCTCAAAGTTTCCGGGGATACCGAAAGCGAGCGTCTTCGAATTCAGTTTCAACAAGGCTCAAGAACGAATCGATGGTCCTTCGCATTCGACGCCCTTCAAGATCCGGAAGAGGTGTTGCGTAAGACGCACCTACCGTCGAGCTTTCTCTCTGGGATGCTTCCCAAGGTGTTGACGCGCCCGGAAAGCCTGGCCGGTCGTCTGGAATGGAGTGCGCGAACGGACTGGCTCACTTTAAGGAATGCGCGGGTACGGGTGTACCGGCTGGAAGCGACGCTGTTGGCTCGTTACAAAATCGTGGTGGTGGTCAGCCGTGTGGGCGAGATTTTGCGGGTTGATCTCCCCGGCAGGCTGAGGCTGATCAATGAGGCCCTAGGCTTCAAACCGTAAGGAGCGCCTTTCCAGGGACGGAGCTTGATAGGAGCGATAACGAATCATGGTCGAAATTGTCGACTTAACCAAACAATTTGGAGATGTGACGGCGGTGGACCACTTGAATCTAAAGATTCCGCGTGGCGAGCTGTTTACGATTCTCGGGCCGAATGCCGCCGGCAAGACAACCACGATCAAGGTCTTGACCGGGCTCATCAAAGCGACATCGGGCTTGGCCTTTTTGGCGGGATACGATGTCCAACGCGCTCCTATGGAGGCTCGAAAGCGCCTGGCGTATGTGCCGGATTATCCCTTCTTATATGATAAGCTGACGCCGGCGGAATTCCTACGGTTTATCGGAGAACTGTTCCGGCTGCGGGTGGACCAGGTTAATGCCCAGGGACGCGATTTAATCGAGCGCTTTCAGTTGGGCCCTTACCTCCACCAACCGATCGAGGGACTCTCCCATGGGACGCGCCAACGCGTGGCAATCGTTTCGGCCCTCCTTCATGACCCTGAAGTCTTCGTCATCGATGAGCCGATGGTCGGATTGGATCCGCATCATGGCCGCGTGGTCAAAGATATCCTTCAGGAACGGTCGCGGGAGGGCATGACGGTGTTTCTGTCGACTCACCAGTTGAACGTCGCGGAAGAGGTCGCCGACCGGATCGGTATCATGCACCAAGGAAGATTGGCCGCTTTGGGGACGCCAATGGAGCTGCGCCGACACAGCGGATCGGATGGTCCCCTGGAACAGGCCTTCCTTGCGTTGACCGAAGATGAGTCAATGCCACAAGGAGACGGATTGTTGGGGAAGTAATCGAGTCGGCAAGGTGCCGATTGGACGATTGAATCGAATGGCAAAACGCGGCGTGGACAACTCGAGCTTAGAGCAACCGATTTTGGTCCCGGAAACGGAGTCGGGAGCGCAAGCTCGGCTTTTAGGGGGATCGCGAGGACGTTCCCCTTTGAGGCTGCTTTTGTGGGCTCATTTACGCCAATCATGGCGACGGTTGCGATCGCTCACGGAGCAATCCCCATTGTTAATCGGGTTGATTGCCCTTTTTGTAGGGGGCTATTTCTGGATCGCCTTCTGGCTTTTTTATCACGCCTTTGGCTTCCTCTCGAGCTTCCCGGGATTGGGACCGCTGCTTTCGGAACGCTTGCTCTTTATCCTGTTCGCCTTCTTGTTTGTATTGCTTCTCTTCAGTAATTTGATTATCAGCTATACGAACCTCTTTCGGAACCGTGAAACGACATTTTTATTGTCATTGCCGGTCCCGGCCGAGACGATTGTTTCCTGGAAGTTTTTGGAATCCATTTTGTTGGCTTCCTGGGCATTCCTGTTCCTGATATCGCCATTTCTCGTGGCTTATGGGCTTGTTCAAAGTGTGCCTTGGCACTTTTACCCGATGACATTGCTTTTTTTGGGGATGTTCATTGTTTTGCCGGGTGTGGTGGGGACTTGGCTGGCTATACTGGTGGCCCGGTACATGGATCGCCGGAGCTTCCAGATCGCCGCGCTGACGTTCGGGGCGATCATTTTGGGGGGCTTTGCGTGGTGGCTCCGGGCGGAAGCCGGTGCCGGGGATGATCAGGAGACTCGTGTCTTGGTGATCCTTGACCGTCTCCTTGCCAAGACCGCCTTTGCCCAGTTTCCTTGGCTGCCGAGCTACTGGCTGGCTTCCGGAGTGCTCTTCTGGTCCGAAGGGGCTATCCGCACGGCCCTCTTTTTTTCCTCAGTCTTGTTGAGCTACGCCTTGTTGTTCGGCTGGGTTGTATCGACCCAAATGGGGACATGGTTTTACAGTGCCATCTCTGAGGTTCACAGTCGGGGGCATGTTCTGGGGCGGTGGCAATGGTTTCATAATCGGCAAAAGGCTCGTAGCTCCGCCTCGGATCAGGTGACGGGTCCGGTGGAGCGGATCATTGGGTGGATTCCGAAGTTGGGACGCGATGTGCGGGCGTTGGTGGTTAAAGATATTCGGCTATTCTGGCGCGATACCAGTCAATGGGGGCAATCGTTGGTGCTTTTCGGGCTCCTTGGGGTTTACATCATTAATCTGAGACAGTTCTCGCAGCAATTGACCCAACCGTTCTGGGTGCATCTGGTGGCCTACTTGAATTTGGCGGCTTGTTCCTTGAATTTGGCGACGTTGACGACCCGCTTCGTTTATCCGCAGTTTTCACTTGAGGGGAAGCGTCTTTGGATTGTCGGACTCGCACCGCTCGGGCTGGAGCGGGTGGTCAGGGCAAAGTTCTGGCTGGCCCTGATTGCGTCGCTGCTCATCACACTCTCGCTGGTCACGCTGTCGTGTGTCATGTTGAAGATGCCCTTCGCACGAGTCCTTTACTTTGCGGGGGCGGTGACCGTCATGTGCTTCACGCTGACCGGCATGGCGGTCGGGCTTGGGGTCTTGTATCCCAATTTTAAAGAGGACAATCCGAGCAAGATCGTCAGCGGATTCGGGGGAACCTTTTGCCTGGTCCTCAGCTTCGTTTATATCCTTTCGTCGGTGGTTCTTCTGGCTATGGGCTCGCCTTGGGAAACGGGGGGGTCGGCTGCCGGACTCGTTGCGGCGAGCTGGGGGATATTCGTCACCATCTCGCTTGCATTTGGATGGGTGCCTTTAGCTATCGGGCTGCGACGAGTCCGATCGATCGAAATGGAAGGATGACACGGGCGCTTGCTTGAGCAAGCTCTCTTGCTTTACACGGAAACGGCCTCGCGGTAGACTCAATCGTATGCCTGAGCACTTCGACGAGTCAGATTTCGTGGATCAAGATTACCAAGCCTCTCAACGGTCGCCTTCCTCTGCTACCGGTTATTCGAAAACGACTCAAACTTCCGGGAGTGACGCTGCCGGTTCGAGCAAGGCCCCAAACATGGAAGACTTGGATCATCAGGTCACGACGGCGCAGCAGAAGCTCACCGAGCTGCGGCGGGCTCAGGAGGAGCTTGAGCGGGAACGGGCGCAACTGGAAGAATCGCGTCGCCGCCAACATGAGTTTCAAACCGGGCGGGATGAGATGGTCCAAAATCTGACTCGCGGGATCGAGCTCCTTGGTGAGGCGGAATTCGCAGCGCGGCAGGAAGCCGAGCAGATGGCGAAGACCTTGAAAGGCTTACGGGACGCATTGGAGAAGCTCCAATCGATTCAAGAAGATGAGTGGAGCCAAGAGGCTTACGAGACCGAGCTGACCAAGGCGCTCAGCACCATTGAGAATGCTCGGATGGAATGGAATGGGGCGCAGTTGAAGTGGCCTATTCTGACCGATCCGGAGAACAAGCCGGCTGCCGGGAGTGCGCAGGCGACCGACAGTGATAGCCGGCTCAACTGGCTTTCGGATCAAAACCTCAGGCAGCTTTGCAAGCTGGGATTGGCATTGACCTGGCCGTTGGCGTTGGTGGCACTAATTGCGGTGAGTCTCTTATTGTTTATCCTAATCCTAAGGGGTGGCTGATGAACAACTGGTTTAGAAAGAAAACGGATCCCCTCAAGAGTCGCGAGGAGTCGCTCAACGCTGAGATTGCGGCGATCGAGTCCGAGATCAAGAAATTGAATGCGTCCTTGGGGGCGCCTTCCAAAACCAATTCGAGGAAGGGGAAGCAGATCTTCGGCGGGAGTGGGGGGCAACGCTCCGATGCAGGCAAGGCTGCCGGGCGTCAATCTCAAGAAGATACGAACCGCGAGCCAATCTTTGAATCGGTGCCGCGGCCTTCGTCAGCGGTCGGGGAAGAGGGCCCTCCCACCCAAGATCGGTCCCAAAGTGACTCCTCAACCGAATCGCAGACCGAGCTTCCCAAGGGGGGTCGATCGATTGCGGAGAAATTTCGCCTGTGGCATCAACGGTTTCGGCGTCAGACACCCTCCAATCCTCGATTGGTGAACTATTTGGCTGCCGGCAGTATCCAAGGGCTCCGCCCATTGAGGTATGAGAAGCGCCTTGCACGCAATCGAGTAATCCTGCTGGCCGCCTGTTTTGCCCTTCTGTTGTGGATTCTGGCGACGCTTTTCCTGCCGGTTTAATTGCTGTACCGCGCGTGAAGTCGACGGCGCCATGTCACCACCAATGCGTCAAGACCCAGTATGGGTGCTTTACCGCTTATTTTTCTCCGGCCGGGTTGGCGCGGCTGGACTTTCCGGACGAGTCGACTGACTCGGTGTCGGCTCACGCGCTGTTAATCGGTCCGAAAATGGAACCGGATTTGAAGGAGCAATGGTTAAATCTGACGGCACGCGCGCTGATGGCCGGACTGGAAGGCAAACCGATAGGCGAGTCGCCGCCGCTTGACTTGTCGGGTGGGACCGAGCTTCAGCGAATTATCTGGGCGTTCCTTCAGCGGATTCCTCCCGGCGATCGGATGAGCTACTCGGAGGTGGCGAAAGCGATAGGCCATCCGCGGGCGGCTCGTGCGGTC
>JAHEOI010000275.1 GCA_018610125.1 Verrucomicrobiota bacterium | reverse complement strand
GGGGAGGGCGTGACGGTCGCCGTCGCGGACGATGGTGTCGAGATCGATCATCCCGATCTTCGCAGCAATACCAAGGAGGCGGTCCATAGGGATTTCATCAACGACACCGGGGTGACCGAGTCGCCACCTGACAATGGCGATCACGGCACCGGCGTTGCGGGGCTGGTGGGCGCCGAGGGCAATAACGGGCTTGGGATCAGCGGTACTGCTCCCGAGGTCAATCTGGCGAGCTGGGTGATATTCGGAGACGATACTCTCCTTGGGGGCAGCTTTCTGAGTGAGGAGCGTTTGATGGAGATGTTTCAGTCCGGCTTGGACGAAGTCGCGGTTCAGAACCATAGTTGGGGGAATGCCGGGGCGACGTTGGAGGGCCCAAGCCTCTTGGAAGAGCGAGGCCTGGAAGCGGCTTTTGAGGGGGGTCGAGACGGAAAAGGAGTGGTCATGATTCGAGCGGGAGGGAACAACCGGAAGCCGACCCGGTTTCACCCCGGTTCCGGTAACGTCAACGACGATGGCTTTGCCAACGATCCCAATGTCATCGCAGTGGGGGCTGTCCGGAAGGATGGGCGGGTGGCGGGTTACAGCAGTCCGGGAGCGTGCTTGCTGGTCGCTGCCCCAAGCGGTGCCGAAGGGTTTTCCAAAATCGTGACGACGGACCTGGCTGGCTCCGCCGGACGGAATATGAATGTGGCCAGCACGAATTTGGCCAACTATACTTTGGGTGAGAGCGGATGGAGCGGGACGTCGTTTGCCACACCTCAAATCAGCGGTCTTGTGGCATTGATACTTTCCGCCAATTCAACCTTAACCATTCGCGATGTCCAGCAAATCTTGATTCACTCTTCTCGCCATTTTGACCTTGATGACCCTGCATTGGTCACGAATGGTGCCGGCTTTCGGGTTAGCGATAATGTCGGCTTTGGCGTTCCGGATGCCGGCGAGGCGATGCGATTGGCAACCGACTGGGAGAATCGGTCTGAGATGACGAGGGTCGAGGTCGGTTCCGATACACGGAAAGAGATTACCGATGCGGGGCTTCGGGTAAGCGTCACCGGAAAGGAGGTGCCGGAGGCCGTGACAAGTATCCCGGCGTTGCCCTCGGTAGGCCCCCATGTTGATCACCCAACAGAACGGTTATCCCTTGTTGCCGTGGGGAAAGCGACCGAGCCGATCGAACAAGACTTGACCGGAAAGGCGGCGCTTATCCGCCGCGGTGAGAACTTCTTTTCGGAAAAAATCAATTTTGCCGCCGAAGCGGGCGCTGAGTTCGTGGTGATTTTTAACAATCGCGATAAAGACCAGCGAATCATCATGGGAGGGACCGATTTTGTGACGTTGCCCGCAGTGTTTATCAGCCAGGAGGATGGCGAGGCATTGAATGAGCTGGTCGAGGTAGGCGACACAGTAGAAGCGCAGATTCGGTTAACGAGCACTCGATACACCTTTGAAGTGAAGGAGCCCCTTATTTGCGAGCATGTCGGGGTCAAAGTGACCGCTGATCATCCGACACGGGGGAATCTTCGGATGACGCTGGTTTCTCCCAGCGGCACTCGGAGTGTACTGCAAAATCTCAATCAAGACGAGACCGCGGGGCCTCGCGGCTGGACTTATTATTCCACCCAACATTTTTACGAATCGAGTCAGGGGCGTTGGCAAGTGGCGGTCTCCGATGAAGAAATGGGAGGGGTCGGAGCGATCGAAGAGGTAACGCTCACGATTCGGGGAGTGAAAATCACCGATTCGGACGCGGATGCATTGGATGACAACTGGGAGCGAAATCACTGGGGGAACCTTCAATTTGAACCGCGTGACGACCCGGATGCGGATGGATTTAACAATGCGCGAGAACAGGTTCTGGCAAGCGATCCGACAGAAGAGAATCGCCCGTTTCGGATTTCATTATCGCCTTGGAAGGATGGGATTGTCCGCTTAAGCTGGCCGGGCACATCGGAAGCAAATTACAAAGTGCATGGATCCCGTCGCGTCAATGGCGAATTCTCGGTGCAGGAATCGCTTTCCGGAGAATTTCCGGTGACGGAATGGTTCTTCAAAAGCGATGGGGACTCTCAAGGCTTTTGGCGGATTCGGGAGGAGAACTGATCCGCTGCCTTGACCGATAGCGGGAGTCTTTGCCGAGAGCAAAGGGCCCTTCTTTGCCGTGATCACGGTCCAAGAAGGCGATCCACCGGAAGTCAAGTTTCGCGTCAAGACAGCCTCACCCGTAGCCCGGAAAATGGAGATTTACAAATCGGCATCGGATAACTAGTATTGGATTATGATTCCCAATACGGTGTGGTCGGCACTGAGGTCGGTAGCTCGCTCGGCGTCTCCATCCAAGGCCGGCTCGATTTTATTGGCGTAAAAGCCAGGCTGTCAGAAAAGGATGAAGTGTTATGGGACGGCAAGACATTTCGAAAATATCGATTACCGGAATATCGAGATTGCAGGCCGGGTCAAACAAGAGGGCGGTCGGATTCACTCTGATCGAGCTGTTGGTGGTGATCGCTATCATCGCTATCCTGGCAAGCATGTTGTTGCCCGCTCTGAATGGGGCCAAGCAGAAGGCCCAGCAAATTAAATGCATCAATAACCACAAGCAGCTCACGCTGGCATGGAAGATGTATGCCGATGACAATGACGGTTTCATCCCGGCCTCTTCGGGGCAGGACTGGCTCAACGCGCCGGAATGGACGGGGGGAAATTGGCTTGATCTGCCGGTCAGTGACGAGGCCGATATTAATCCCGAGCTCTCGGTGATGCAGAGCCCGCTGTGGGAATATTTGGAAAATCCGGAGGTCTTCCGCTGCCCCGCGGATAAGAGCACGGGGTCGGTGCCCGGCTACCGCAACGGCGCGGTCCTGCCCAGGGTTCGAAGCATGGCAATGAACATGTGGATGAATGGGCCCGGCTGGGGGAAGGCCAGAGGACAAAACGCGAGCGGTTGGCGCAAATTTAAGAAGATCTCGGATATCGTCGCGCCTCACCCCTCGAAGGCATTCGTGTTTCTGGATGAACGGGAGGACAGCATCAATGATGGGACCTTCGTCGTCGACATGGCCGGTTGGCCCGACTCCCCATTCAATACGATGATGGTGGATTACCCTGCATCCTATCACAACAAGGCCGGCGGGTTCTCGTTTGCGGACGGGCATTCCACCATTAAGAATTGGCAAGATCCGCGAACCATGCCCGAGTTGGAGCGAGGACAAGAGCTCAACTTGAATGTCCCTTCGCCATTCAATCCCGATGTGATGTGGATGCAAACTCGCGCCACACGACCGGATTGAAAAAAGACCGGATTGAAAAAAGACCTCCGTGATAGGGACATCGTCCTCGATGTCCCATTTGTTTCTTCGTCCTCCTCTGAAAAAGAAGACCTCTATGATAGGGACGTCGTCCTCGACGTCCCATTTCTCTCTTCGTCCCCAACCTTCTACAAAAAAGGGACCTCGGGGACGAGGTCCCTATCAGGGGCTCAATGACGCCGTGGACCTCGGGGGATGCGGTCCCTATCGGCATTTCCAACGTCCCATTGCCATTGCCATTGATAATGTCACGACTAGGAGCGACGTTGACGGGGTGGCCATCAGGGCGAGGTAGAGCATAGCAACTCGATTAGTACGGATTCAACAATAGGCGAGCAAGCGAGGCGAAACGGGCTTAATCTGGGAGTGGCCCAATCGAAAGAGGAATATG
>JAHEOI010000274.1 GCA_018610125.1 Verrucomicrobiota bacterium | reverse complement strand
GTGACCAATCGGAGGGGCCCAATTTAAGCGAAGGCTTCGTATAGCGGATCCGCGTGATCCCGCTCTCAACTTGCTCGTGCGTTGCCGACCTTCCCAGCCACAATGAGCCAAAATCCACTCTGGCAAGCATTTTGGCCTTTTCGGACGTCGACCGTAGCCGATCCCAGAGCTTGACCACCCACTCACCGTACCGCTGCGCCATCTTCTCCTGAGACCAGACTGTCGCGTCCAAGTGCCGGTGGTAATGCTCGACCTTACGCAACTTTTCCATTAACCGGCGCTTTGAAGTATTGACGCTTGAATGCTCTCGCATCTGCGGCTTGACGCTCCTCTCCCGCTCGCTGTCGGCTGCGGGCGAGCCGGTATGATCGGAAAGCCTTTGAAAGACCAACCCCATCCCGGAAACAAGGATGAGCACGAGCCCGAGCTTCCACATCCTAGCCCTCATAAGCACGCCTGATGCGCCTGCGGTATGCGCCACAATCGAAGCCGCATTTCACAAATCACCTGGAGCTTGGTTGCTGTCCGGATATACTCTTTGACTTAGCAGACTTCGCCCTCTTTAAAAAGAAAAAAAAATCGGTGCCGGGAAATGGTCGATTCTGTCGAGAGCTTGAAGCCGGCTCGGTTTGGACCGTAAGCTCGCAGCATGCTCGAAACGATCACTAAGTTTCTCTGGTCATACCTGCTGGTTGCCGCGCTGGTGACACTCGGTCTGGTCTTCACGACCAGCTCCCGTTGGGTGCAGGTCCGCTACTTCATCGAGATGTTTCGGGTGCTCGGGCAAGCCTTCCGGCATCACCGTGGACGCATCAGCTCGTTTCAGGCGCTGGCACTCAGCATTGCCGGGCGTGTCGGAGCAGGCAACATCGCGGGGGTAGCAGTGGCCATCACACTCGGTGGTCCCGGAGCGATTTTTTGGATGTGGGTCATCGGCCTGATCGGGATGGCGACAAGCTTCTTTGAGTGCACCCTGGCCCAGCTCTTTAAGCAGTATGAGCCGGAGGGAACCTTCCGGGGCGGCCCGGCTTATTACATGACACGCGGGCTTAATCAGAAGTGGTTGGCGGCGCTCTTCTCGTTGCTCCTGCTCGTTACCTTCGGTCTGGCTTTCGTGGCGTTGCAGGCCTTCACCGCTTCCTCATCGCTGGATGAGGCGTTTGGCATTCCGACCGCAGTAACGGGAGCCGCCCTCGCGGCCGTCGTCGGCATCATTATCTTCGGCGGCATCAAACGAATCTCCGCCATCACCGAGATCGTCGTGCCCATTATGGCCATTGCTTACATCCTTATCGCTTTGGTGGTCGTCGCGATCAACGTCGGCCGCATCCCAGAGCTCGTCGCGACCATTGTCCAAGGGGCGTTCGGAATGAATGAAGCTGTCGGGGGCGGCTTCGGAGCGGCAATCATGATGGGAGCCCGTCGAGGCCTCTTTTCCAATGAGGCGGGACTTGGCAGCGCCCCGAATGTCGCCGCCGTCGCGTGGGTTCCTCACCCTGTCAACCAAGGAATCGTCCAAGCGCTTAGTGTCTTCATCGACACCGTGATCATTTGCTCGGCGACGGCTTTCATCATCCTGATATCTTCCGTGGAATCCGACGTCGAAAACGGAGTCACTATGACGCAATTGGCACTTGGCGAGCACCTCGGCGAGTTGGGCCACCTTTTTGTCAGTGTCGCACTGCTCCTTTTTACCTTCAGCTCGATCCTCTACAACTACTATCTTGCCGAAACCAGCCTCAATTACTTCAGCGATGCCAATATCAAATTGTTTAACGGTTTTCGCATATTGGTCATTGCATTGATTCTTTGGGGCTCGGTCCAAGACTTAACAACCGTCTTCGCCTTTGCCGACTTGACAATGGGGTTGTTGGCCCTCGCCAATCTGGCCGCCCTCGCATTCCTTTTGAAAGTAGGACTGCGCACGCTGCGGGACTACGACGAGCAGAGCCGCAGTGGCAAGGTACCCGTCTTTTCCCCGGAGCAATTTGCGGATTTGGAGATTGATCCTCAGGCTTGGGAGGACGCCGGCGAAGCGGCAACCCGGGAACAGCGGAGCTGAAAAGGAATTTGCCCGCAAAGGGCGCCAATAACGCGAAGTAATCTCCCCTTTTGAAGTGAGAGTGAGAGTGAGAGTGAGAGTGAAAGTGAAAGTGAAAGAGGGGAAGGGGGGAAGGGAAGAAAAGTGTCAAAACTTGACTCTAACCACCATTGTTGCGGTAGGGACGGCACTCCGCTGCCGTCCGCTCCTGGACGTCGGGGACGACGTCCCTATCATGGAGGACCACCACGGTTCCTTCCCTGATGGTCTCGTCCCCGACGTCCTACTTCTCTCTTTGTCCTCCTGTAAAAAAACGGACCTCGAGGACAAGGTCCCTATCAGGCTGAAAAAAAATGCCAGCCAAAGCCAATTTGCGTGGCGATTGATCAATGTTTGGAAATTCGCCCGGGGGATTCACCTTCTCGCCCTTTTAAAGCCCTCGGCTAAGCTCCTTAATCCTTCGTTCCAGGCTATTCACAACCATTTGAACAGTGCATTCGGATTTTTTCCCATGGAACGAGTCGGCGATCCGAGCGACATCATCGATGGCCGCGCGAACCAGGAATTGAGGTGCTTCCATCCAACCTGATTCCCCCATTTCTGGAACGGTTACGTCGAACATCAGGTAGTCCTCGATCCGATGCAGCACATCTAACGGTCGCAGGTGAACAATAAGCTTTTCCCGGGAATCTGCTATGCCTTCCAGGTCACGTAAGACACCCCGAAATCCTTCCTCTTTTAAAATCTTTCCCTTCTCCTGTAACAGGAATGCTCCAACCATTTTCGTCAAAATTGTTTGGGCATAAGCAATCCTCACATTGATGCACTCGGTCGCCGGGGCCTCGTTTACCGATCGAAGCTCGCCTTCAGCCCGATTCCGCAAGGTCTCCTTGAGCTCACCGGCATCCTCGGCGCTTGGCAGACGTTCCTCGTCCAAAACGAGATTGTCGAGCTCGTCGAGCTTGGTGATCAATTGTGTTTCAGCGTCCGGGCCATCGTTTGCGCCCACCACAGCATAGCCGTCGATCTGAACCTCACCCTGCCCCAGTGTCACGGTTATCCGTCGAGCACAGCTTGGCAGCTCAAATTCTTCCATTTGCGTCAGGATGGCCTCGAAAGCGGGATCGCCATACGTCGCAAAGTAAAGGCTCTCCTCATGTCCCTCGATTCCCGTTTCAAAAATACGTCGGGACGTCGTTAAAAGGCTACCATCGGGAACCCGGTCAATGCCCTTAAGCGTCATCAACAAGCCGTCGTCCAACCGATCCGCCTTGCAACCGAGGCGGTTGAGGTATTCAGAATTTTCCAAGACACGCTCGATTGCGGTTAGATCGACGGGCACCTTCTTGCGAAAATCCCGCGAGAGACGCTGATAGATTCGATAGACATCCTCTGCCGGGACCTGCATGTTACGCTCCTCTGCCTTCCGCTGTTCGAGGCGGATTTGAGCCCGGCTCTCGAGATCGTCCGGGCTGAGACGATGCTCGGCCAGCTCTTCGAATTCCTCGATTCGGATCGGCAACATCGACATCTGTTGCGGCCCGACAATCGCACCGGCATTCACCAAACGGTTCCATAATCGGTCATAGACCAGTTGCTCCACGGAATCCGCATAACAGAGATTGAGCACATAAACGGTTTCATGCTCCTGCCCGATTCGGTCGATCCGACCAATCCGTTGCTCAACCTTCATCGGATTCCACGGAAGATCGAAGTTGATCAGAAGATCCGCCGTTTGGAGGTTCAATCCCTCCGCGGCAGCATCGGTGCACAAGAGGATATCGATCTCCTTACGCAGGAATCGATGCTTTACCTCATTGCGGTCCGCCGATACGAGCTCCAATGTTTCCGGGTCCGTGTACTGCCCTCCCTTGCCTGAGTAGGTTCCGATTCGAAGCTGCTGTTCCCGGCGAAGGCGTCGTACAATATCCTGGAGCGTGTCGTAAAACTTGGTGAAGACAACGAGCTGCTGAATCCGTTTCGATGCACGATCATACCGGCGATCAAGCACTCGAAAAAGCTCTCGCATCTTCGAAGACATGCCGCTCAAGTCGTCCAATCCCTCCAACATCTTTCCCAAATGCCCATGCTCCCACTCAAGATCCTCGCTGGACCGCCCCTTCAAAAACTCGCCCAGGAATTCCTGATTGCCTTCCTCCTCATCCTCTTCGAGGAGCTCACGCAAAGAAGAGTCGGTTACCCCTGGTTCCTCGAGGTCAGACGACTCGTGCTGATTTCGCAAGGTCGCGATCACTTTCCGTCGCCTCCTCTGAAGGCTGCTCCGGATCGCATAGAGGGATGATGAAAACCGAAGCCGCAGAAAGCTAAGGAGAAATCCGGCCACATTCTGCGTCGTGCTATTGCCGGCGCGATTTCGGTCGGTCTGGCGGACAAGCGCCTTGGCATACTCCTCAAGTTGCCGGTAGGCAGTCGCTTCTTGATCGTTAAACGTGATCTTAGGCACTGGCAGGATTTCCCGCTTGGCCAGGTTGGCGCCCAGCTCTCCCTTTTCTTTGTAAATCTCGAGCAGATCTCGTGTATGTCTGTGCATCACCCGAGAGAGAGGAGCCGATGCAAAAAGCAGGCGACGACTATTTCGACGATCGAGTCCCCGTGGAGGACGGCCATGTGTGAGCCAAGTGTGGAGCACATTTCGATTGTGCCCATCGATGACCGTTTTCGAGAGAAACTCCCAAAGCATCGGGTCCTGTTCCTTCAGCGACCGAATCACTTGACGAAGGAAATCCCATTCCAAACGCGTCGGATCAGCGTTGTTCCGTACGCGGGAGATCACTTGGTAGTAGGCTCTGGTAAGGCTTGGATCAAATTGGAAGGGTCCC
>JAHEOI010000273.1 GCA_018610125.1 Verrucomicrobiota bacterium | reverse complement strand
GGTCGGCTCAACCTTGGTCTTCTGCTCCGGACTCGAGGCCCGCTTTGCTTCCTCCTCAGCGACTTGCTCCGAGGTCGATTCCGCTTGCGTCGGTGTCGGATCCCGGTCAAGGCCATAATGCGCGGCATCTTCTTCGCTCACCTCGAGATATCCCAGTACCGCCCCAACCGGTAAGCTCTGATCACGGGCCACAACAAGCCGTTCTACCCGACCCGGACACGGTGCCGCCACATTCATCGTCGCCTTGTTCGTCTCGACTTCGATCACATCCTGATCGGCCTTCACGGCCTCCCCCTCCTTGACCAAAAGATTAACGATCGTCGCCTCGGCAATCGATTCTCCTAACTGAGGCATGATGATTGGGACCTGAGCCATAAATCAAACTATTGGTAATGGATTTACTGGTTGTCTGCCTAGCGAGGCGTTGCCTCAGACCGCCAAGACATGAGGCCCTTCTGAGCCACTTGACCGCATCCAACGTTTACTGTCTACGCCTCGCTGATCTTCCGCTTCACGGAACGGAAAAAAAGAAATTTTTTTAACGCCTCGCCACAGATTCCTTGAGGCCGCCAACAATGGAAAGGGTAAAGGCAAAGCTTAACTCAAACCGATCAAATTTTGTTGGACAAGGAATCTAGCTGCGCAACAGGTTCCTTGCAGCTGCCGCCATCGTCTCGGAAGTCGGACGATGAACGCTCCAAAGCTTCGGATGATATGGAACCGGCGTGTCTTTCGCATTCAGTCGCACCGGCGGGGCATCAAGCAATGCAAAGCCCTCGGTCGCCACCCGAGTGATCACCTCCGCTGTCACTCCTCCCCAAGGCCAAGCCTCACCGGCACACAGCAGCTTACCGGTCCGCGCCACGGAAGCCATCACCGCATCCGTGTCCAATGGCTTGACCGATCTCAAATCCACCACTTCAATCTCCCACCCCTCACCCTGAAGGGTTTCCGCGGTCGCAATGGCCTCGTGGACCATGGCCCCATAGGAAACGATCGTCATATCCCTTCCGGCTCGGGTCAGGCGAGCCTTCCCGATCGGTAAGGCCTCGGAAGGCAGCGCATCCGCTTTAAGGTGATAGTAGAGGTATTTGTGCTCGCAAAAGATCACCGGATCATCCAAGGCAACGGATTCGACCAGCATGCTATAGGCATCCTCAACCGTCGCGGGGGTAACCACAACCAGGCCGGGGTAATAGGCGTATACCCCCTCCATACACTGACTGTGAAACGGCCCGCTCCCGGGCGTGCCCCCGCTGGGTAACCGAATCGTAATCGGGCATCTCACGCCGGTGCGCCAATAGAAAGCCCCGGCTTGATTGACGATTTGATTGAAGCCGACGGTCGAAAAATCGGCAAACTGCATCTCGATGATCGGGCGCATCCCATCAATGGCCGCTCCCACCGCCATCCCAACCATCGCATCCTCGCTGATGGGCGAGTCCCAAACCCGCTCCGGAAATTCCTTCGCCAGATTCTTGGTGGCCTTGAAAGCCCCGCCAAACGGGCCGACATCCTGACCATAAATGAAAACGCGGGAATCATCCGCTAGTGCCTTGGCTTGGGCTTCTCGGATCGCTTCAAGGTAGGTGATACTCATCCCTCTGACTCGGAATATGGCTCACAAAGATGACGAGAGGCCAGCGCGGTCCAATCCTCCCGATACGGGTCCGGCGATGGCTCGCGCTGCACTGTCGCAATCGCCGACTCCACATGCTCCCGCATCTCTTCTCGCCACCTCTCCAAACTGACTGCGTCACTCCACCCCTTTTCGAGAAGAGCCGATTCAGCCACCTCCAAGCAGTCACGGCCAAGCGGTGAAGCCTTAAGCTGAGGGTCGACATAGTGCGCGTCGTCATGCTCACCATGCCCGCATAGCCGTAACAAGCTCGCCACAACAAGCTGTGGACCATGCCCCTCCCGCGCCCGTTCGGTCGCATCGCCCAGCACCTCAAGGCATTTTTCCAGGTTTGTTCCATCCAAGCTCCGTCCGTCAACCCCGTAACCGACAGCCTTATCAACCAGGTCGGCACACGCAAACTGTCGCGATGTCGGCGTCGAGTACGCATACTGATTATTCACAACGACCAGCACTAAAGGGAGCTTCTCCACGGCGGCTTGGTTCAATCCCTCGTGGAAAGCCCCCGTCGAAGTACCGCCGTCCCCGATTGTCGTCGCCCCGACCGTGCCATTGATGCCTCTCATCCGCCGCGCGACTAAAACGCCGTTGACAACCGGAATCATCGATCCCAAATGGCTCATCATCGGCAAATATCCCCTCTTCGGATTCCCGCGATGAACATTGCCGTCCCGCGCTCGCATCGGACCCAGTGGCGACCCCAGGTAGGTCCTTAAGGCATCTTTCACATCTTCGCCAAACCCAATCCGGCCTCCGGTATCACGGATCAACGGGGCAAACACGTCCCCGTCTCGTAAGGAATGCGCCAGCGCGGCACTCAGGGCCTCCTGCCCCCTGCCCAAGTAGACGCCACCTTGTATCTTACCTCCCCGATAAAGGCTGGTCAGCTTTTCCTCAAACGTTCGAGCCATCATCATCGACCGAAACGCCTGAAGGACTCGATCCTTCCAGGAACGTCCTTGCATTTCCGCTGTCCGGCTCTCGGCAGTTTCAACCATACAAACCTTATTATATGCTAGGCCCCGCTTTGAATGTAAACGTTTCTTTGCAGCTCAGCGGCTCATTTTTCGACCAGGCTCGAGCTTCACCATGCCTGAGCATCCCGCTTGGCGACCGACAACCGCTCCCGGCCTTGCCCTTCGTGCTGTGAGGGTTAAAGTACGTCAAAAGCCGCATGCACTTGACAAACCATAGAGAAAAACCGTGACGACGCAACGGAAACGACAAACCGCTGATTCATTCGATGGGAAACTGGAAGCGTATCGCCTATTAGAGCCGGGCGAGGAAGAGCAGTATGACAACTTGGTTCTGCTTGCGCGCCGGATTTGTGATACGCCGGTAGCGTGGCTCAGCGTCCTTTACCGCGACCGCGAGTGCTTCGAATCACAAATCGGCCTCGATAATGCCGAGTTGAGCGGAAAAACAGGATTTACCGACTTTCTCTTTGAGACCGAGGACCTCATGATGGTGCCCGACCTGACTCGGGAGGAGCGGTTTCTCTACCTCCCATGGGTCCGGTCGTCACCGGGCTTCCGCTTCTTTTTAGGTTATCCCCTTTTTTCGAGGGAGGGCTATCCGTTGGGAAGTCTTGCCGTCGCAGACTACCGTCCGCGAGAACTGTCCGCGGATACGGTTGACAGTTTCCGCAAGCTTGGCGAGCAGCTTGCCATTCAACTAGAGAATCGCCGGTCCACCCAGGAGCTTCAAAACGCCTTAATCAAAGAGAGAGAGACCGAACAAGCCCTTCGCGAGACCGAAGAGATGTACCATGACATCTTTGATAATATCATGGAGGGGATCTACCTGAGCACCCCGGATGGCTATTACCTCTCAGTCAATCGGATGCTCGCCCGGATCTATGGCTATGACTCACCGGAGGAGTTGATCGCGGCCATCAACGACATCAAGACGCAGCTCTATGTCGATCCCAACCGTCGTGCGGACTTTCTCCGGGAAATGAATGAATGTGGTAGCGTCGCGAAGTTTGAATCCCAGGTCTATCGCAAGGATGGAAGCGTCATCTGGATCTCCGAGAATGCCCGCACGGTTCGGGACAGCAATGGCAATGTCCTTTATTTCGAGGGAACGGTCGATGACATTACCGATCGTCGGCGTGCGGAAGAAGGCCTGCGCAATTCCGAAGCCCTCTACCACTCGCTGGTGGAATCGCTCCCCCAGCACATCTTTCGCAAGGACTTGGAGGGACGCTTCACCTTTGCCAACAAACGCTTTTGTGAAACGCTCGGGAAGGACCTTGACGAGATCGTCGGCAAAACCGACTTCGACTTTTTCCCCGCAGATCTGGCCAGGAAGTACCAAGAAGACGACCGCCTTCTCTTAGAATCCGGCAGCACATTCGAAACGACTGAAGACCACGTCGGTCCCAACCAGCAACCGATGACCGTGCACGTCGTTAAGACCCTTTTAAGGGACGGCCAAGGCAAGGTGATCGGCATCCAAGGCATCTTTTGGGACGTCACACAGCATAAGCGAATGGAGCAGACCCTGCAACGCGAGCGGGATCTCCATCAGGCTTTAATGGATAGCAGTCCAGACAGCATCTATTTTAAAGACCTCCGGTCCCGATTCATCAAATGCAGCAAGGCCCTGGCGACTCGGCTCGGTCTCGATGATCCCCAAGCGGCCGTGAGCAAGACAGACTACGATTTCTATCCCGCCGAAAAGGCACGCGAGTACTTCGAAGAAGAGCAGCAGATCATCCGCACCGGCAATCCTGTTATCAATAAGATTGAAAGGCAGCTCGACCCCGTCGGCAACGAGTCGTGGGCTTCCGTCACCAAATTCCCGATCTACAACCAGGCGGATGGGATTACCGGTATTGTAGGACTTTCCCGCGACATTTCCCAGCTCAAGCAAACCGAGGCCGAATTGGAAAAGGCCCGGGATATTGCGCTGGAGTCTGCCCGGGTCAAATCGGAATTCTTGGCCAATGTCAGTCACGAGATCCGGACCCCGATGAACGCCATCATCGGCATGACCGGCCTCTTGCTCGACACCCAATTGAACGAAGAGCAAGAGGAATTTGCCAAAACCATCAGCGACAGCGCCGAAGCCCTCCTGACATTGGTCAATGATATTCTCGACTTTTCCAAGATGGAGGCCGGGAAGCTCACGATTGAACAAATCCATTTCAATCTCCGTGAGCTGGTCGAAGGAACCGTCGAAATATTTGCCGAGCGGGCGCAGAGCAAAGACCTCGAATTGGCCTGTTGGCTTCATCATGATGTCCCAATCTCGTTGCAAGGCGACCCGGGCCGATTGCGTCAGATCTTGATCAATCTTTTGGCCAATGCCCTCAAATTCACCCAACAAGGCGAGGTCATCGTCCAAATCTCGAAAAAGTCGGAGACCAACGATGGCGTCGTCATCCAATTCGCTATTGAGGACACCGGAATCGGCATCTCTTCCGAGACCATGCCATGGCTATTTCAAGCCTTCACCCAGGCGGACGGCTCTATGGCCCGCCAATATGGCGGTACCGGCCTCGGTTTGGCCATCGTCAAGCAGCTCGTGGACATGATGAATGGCCGGATCGACCTCACAAGCACCCCGAATCAAGGCTCTACCTTCTTCATTGAAATTCCGCTTACCAAGCAGGAAGGCGCGGAGGCAGCGCAAAAAACCATTCCTGTACCGCCATCCTTGGCTGGTCAAGGCGAGCAGCGAATTCTCATCATCGACGACAATGAAAAGATGCGCACAATTTTGTGCGACTATCTCCAATTCGCCGGAATAACTGTCGAAACCACCGGCAATGCCGACACGGCCCTGGCAACGATGCGTCAAGCCGCTGGCGCGGAACGCCCCTACCATTTTGCACTGGTCGACTTGGATCTGGAATCCCCGAATGTCGACGGCCTGACCCTGAGCGTCCAAATCAAGGCGGACCCGAATATCGCTCAGACCCGCCTGATCCTGTTAACCCCTGTGGGCTACCACCTGACCCCCGAAGAGCTTGAAATCGGATTAGCCGCCATTATCCCCAAGCCGATCAAGCAACAGCGGTTGATGACCGCGCTCCAACGGGCGTCTTCCGGCGAGCACCCCTTGTCGTCTCAGAAGGCCACGCGCACGGGGGCTTCGGCACATCCCCCCTCGGACCTGCGTATCCTCGTTGCAGAGGACAACGAAGTCAATAAAACGGTCGCCCTTAGGCAGCTCGATAAGCTCGGCTTCGAAGCGGACACCGCGGGCAACGGGGTTGAAGTGCTGGAACGCATGAAAGAGAAGCCTTACGACGTGATCTTCATGGACTGCCAAATGCCGGAAATGGACGGATATAAGGCAACGAGGCAGATTCGAAACCTGGAGAAGCAAGCAAGCGCATCGGAGCGGAGACGCCCTCCTTACATCATCGCGATGACCGCGAACGTTCTGACAGGCGACCGCGAGAAATGCCTGGCGTCGGGGATGAACGATTATTTAAGCAAGCCGATTCGACAGCACGACCTGGCGAGCGTGTTGCAGCGGGCCGGGTTGAACGTGGGGATTTCCATTCCGCCCGACCGATCGGAAAAACCGTCCCGGCCCGCTCAACCAGCCGTCGAAACGGAGGAGCAACACGAGGAGCCGTCACCGACGCTTGATCAAAGCGTCATTGACAGCCTGAAAGAGCTTACGCAGGAGGGCGATGCCAACCCGGTGAGCGAAATGGCCGGGTTGTTCTATCAAGATGCCGATAAGCGGATCGAAACGCTGGAAAATGCGGGCGCGCATCAGGATTCCGATTCGCTCATTGCCGCAGCGCACGCGCTCAAGGGAAGTGCCCGCAACCTTGGCGCATGCCGTCTTGCCGAGCTCTGCGCCAGCGTCGAGCAAAAGGCCGGTCAGGGCCAGGTTAAAGAGGCCGGCGAGCTCCTGAACCCGCTTAAACAGGAATATGAAGCCGTCCAAGAAGCCCTCCAAACAGCCGAGAACGACGCTAAATCCAACACGGACTAATATGAACCGACTTTGACGGCAAACCATCAACATCAACATCAACAGCAGGAGGTATCATGGCAACTTACATTATTATGAGTGAGCTTCGTCCGGAGGCCTTGTCGGATCCGAAGGACTTTAAACGCCTCGCGGCCAATGTTTCCGATAAAATCAAAGCCGAATGTCCGGGCGTTAAATGGAAGGATAGCTATACCCTCCTCGGTGAGTACGACGTGCTCGATATCGTGGAATCGGAAGATCCGAAACAGGTGGAAAAGGCCGCGATGATCATCCGTGCCTATGGCTATGAAAAGACTAAAACCTTTGCGGCCACGCAATGGAAAGAGTTTCTGGATACACTATAACCCGGCTCCGCTGCTATGAGTGAAGAAAGATCGTATCCGATTCCGGATCAACGCTTCAATACGGTCATCGCACAGACTCCGGAGGTATTGGTAATGCCTTTGGAAGACGACGGGGCCGTCCCGAACAATCCCAAATTGCCGCTCCTTCTTTACCAAGGGGTCCTTTCCCTCCCGCGTACAAGCCCGGCCAAGGTCATCGAAGAGCTTTTCCAGCTCAATCAGTGGGGTAACAGTTGGCGGAACGGTGTCTTCAGCTACCAACATTATCACAGCACCGCCCATGAGGTCCTGGGTGTCGCCAAAGGCGAAGCACGGATCTTATTCGGCGGAAAAAGCGGGATGCTCGTGACGGTGAGGGAGGGGGATGTGGCAATCCTGCCCGCGGGCACCGGCCATGAAAACCTCGGTGATCGCGATCGTTTCACCGTCGTCGGAGCTTACCCGCCCGGTCAAAGCCTCGACATGGGCTATGGCCGCCCGGATGAGCGTCCAAAGTCCGACGAGAATATCGCACGCGTGGCCTTACCGCCCACGGATCCGGTTTACGGCAAGGAAGGACCGCTCGGGGACCATTGGGGCTTGCGATCACACTGATCACTCATGAGTAGAAGCGGCTGCCAGCCGCTTTCTTCCCTCCTCTTTATTGTGCAGGAGCTTTTGCAATGAGTGAGGATCTCCGGCCCGGCTATCGGCTCTTCTTTGGCTCGACAATCATTTTCCCGTTCATGACTCGCCAATGCCCCGGGAAGGTGCAGATATAGGGGTATTTGCCTGGCTTGTTCGGTGCGCTAAAGCGTATCGTGACAGACTGCTCCGGCTTGACCACCCTGGTGTGATGAAGCACATGGTCCGATTGGGGCACATAGTCCTGCTTT
This sequence comes from Verrucomicrobiota bacterium, assembly GCA_018610125.1. Classification (GTDB taxonomy): domain Bacteria; phylum Verrucomicrobiota; class Verrucomicrobiia; order Limisphaerales; family JAHEOI01; genus JAHEOI01. The sequence goes on along the minus strand of JAHEOI010000273.1, from coordinate 11,322 downwards.
ACGGCGTTTGGCGACCCGATGAGCCGGTCGGCAAGATGGCCCACAGCTTCCATTTTGCCCGGACGCACAATCACCAAATTGTGTGGGATCACATCTGTATTCTCGACGCGTAACGCGATCGGCTCTCCGGCACGAACACGGATGGTTTCACGATTGTACCGGAGCCCGGTGACCGCCTTGATCACAATCGTTCGCTCATCCTTGGGCTGTTCCGCTTCGGTCTCGGGCTGAGAGCCGCTCGAAGGCTCCGGACGGCGAATCCGCAACGAGAGCTTTGCCGGTTTTTCCCGAGTCGTCGGTCGGTATCCCGGAAACGCCTTAAACGGCTCATCGAGCCGATGCAACGTCGGAAAGAGATCGGTCACAAAGGAATGCCCATCGGCGGCAGCCAACCGTCCATGCAAATGGAGCTGCATCACCGGACGAATCGCGGGGATCTCGAGAAAGAGGGTACGGTTGTCGTTCAGGAGATGGACGGACTCAATGCCTAGCGGATCATGGCCTTCTTTCTCGGGATGGCGCACCGAAAACTCGGGTGAGCCATAGTTCTTCGAGTAGACATATTCCCACTGCTGTGCAAAAAACCGATCCGTATCGGTCACGGTTTCCGGATCAAGCTTTTCCGTGAAAGTGACGCTGATCCCGTTTTCATACGCATGGAAGTCTTTCGGCAGGTAGGCCTTCTTGCCGGTGTATCGCACCCGATGAAGCGCGCCATGCTGCGTCGCATAGGTCCCCCATCCGTCGGAGCAGACGACGTAGAGACTCCCGTCATGACGATTGATCTGACCCCGATGAGCGGCGGCCCGGAAATCCCCGGGCAACGGCACCGCCGCACCTTGCGTGGTCCCGTCCACCTCGTCCCGGAGCACCATGTAGTAACTGGAGTGATTCCACGAGAACGAAAGCAACTGCCCATTAAGCGGACCGAAGCGCTGGTCTTCAACAAAGCATTGGCCACCGGTTGACGGATCGACTCCCCGAGGCACGAAACAAAGGGGCGGCGTAATGGTTTGCCCTTCCTGAGGCCAGAGCCCGAAGAAATCCCCTTCATTAACTTCGCAAATCATGGAAGTGGGCGTCCAAGTCCCTTCCTGAGGCGCCGTCACAACAAGTCCGTCGCTCCGTACCCCGAGTCCGTTCGGATTCCTCAATCCGGTAGCCAAACGCTCAACCGTTTTGCCATCCGGCGAGATCCGAGTCACACCCGGAGTCTGGGAAGCGAAGTACAAGTTTCCCTCGGCATCTCGCTCGAGCCCGGTCAAAAAGCTATGCCCCCCGGTCGGATTCTGAAACTTATGGCAAAAACTTTCGTAGAAATCGGCTTCGTTGTCACCGTTCAGGTCATGCAGCAACGTGATCTGGTCCCGGCCCAGCACCGCCGGCTTGTTATCGACCATCACCAGTCCCAGGGCCTGGTTCAGTCCGGACGCATACCGTTTCCAGCGAACCGAGCTGAGCTTCTCGTCGAGGCCACGAATCCGCCAGACATCCCCCGTAATGGTGCAGACAACCGCATCCCCATTCTTGAAGAATCCGATACCGGATAGAAACATCAAGCTCTTGTAAGGATTATCCTCAATCGGAACCGGAATTCGATCGATTGCGTAGCCATTCCGGTTCTCGCCCAGCTCCCCGGATAGAGTGACGGTCTCCGGCCACTGGGACGGTCCACCCCCCCTTAACCGGGCGGGACTTTGCACGCGTGCCCCCTCGCTCATCGCGTCAAGTGCCGCATCAAGCTTCGATTGCTTGCCGGTCCATGTCCTCACGGTCACGTAGGATTTGGCATCACCGGCGGACAATTTCGCGACGACGCGCTGATCCCGCGTGAGAGCAAGCTTGGCGGCTCCTTTCCAAGCGTCTTCCCGCAGCATGCATGCGGTCCTTTTCGCGCCGTGCGAGATGATCAGCACCCGCTCACCGTTTATCCGACGCCACTGGCTATCGGCACTGGGTGCCTGAAAAAGCTGAACCTGGTATTCCGTTAACGGATCACCGATCCAGAGCGAACGGGTCATGATAGGCCCCGCTTCGCTCGACCGAGCCCAAGGAGAATCCAGTATCGCCACGCCATTCACCTCGTATGAAAAGACAGCCCGCTTCCCATGACGATAGTATCCCTTGTAGTCGATCATCCCTTTCGGATAATCCCCCTTCCAGGTCCCATCCCGACTCCAGCCAATTGAAGGGATCGTGGTCAACAGCGGCGTGCCATCCAGGGTAATCCCGGAGACAAGTCCCCATCGTCGCTCCCCATGCTCGACAAAACCGTTTTTCCAAATTTCGCGATAAGAAAGGGTTGCCGGATCAAAGCAAGCGGCGAGGCTGCCGGCCTCGCCCAAGCGCAGCGTCACCGCTCTGGGAATCGGCTTCTTGCTGCCATGGCGAAAGACCCCGCCCACAACACTCCCCAAGTCCATTTGGTCCCACCGGTCGCTGCTGAAGTTGTTTTTGCTGAATTTTCCCCAATGGCCAAAGTCTCCCCCGTCCAATCCGGGATAGGCCGGCAGTACCTTCGGCAATTCGTGCCCATCGAGATAATATTCGGCCTGCCGCGAGTAGAAGTCGTAGAGTCGTCGCGAGTTGACGCGATGATTACTCAGCGAATGGCCTTCCCGCCCTCGCGACGTGTCCATATAGGGAAGCTCGGAATTCCCCTGAGACGTAGGCTCCGCGGCCATGGCGGCAATCTCACATGACGTCGTGGCAAGTAGCAACACACGCAGCAGGATCGCCCATGCCGGTCGACGCTTTCTCCCGACCAATTCCAAACAAATTTTTTTTGCGCTCGGAGTCGTTAAAGGCTGCATAAAGGCTGATGGCTCTCTTTCTTGTTTCTTCCCGTGATCCCGGATGGAGCGGGTTCATGACCACGCTACGCAAAGTGCCGGCGTTATGGCAACGGTTATCCGTGTCCGAAATTAAAATTTGCGTCCTCGGACACATCCCCGTATAGTCTCGCCAACGCACCCTCCAAGGTGGAGGATGGAAAGCGTTTCTGACCTTCCCCGGGTTTTCGAATCATCGGCATGCTGGTTGGCAACGTCACGCGGATGCCCGATCCATGGGCTCGGGCCATGTTGAAAACCAGATGCTCGGATGAACTTTCAATTTCTCATTCGGATCTTCTCTGGACGGATTCCTGTCCCGCGCATGCCCATGGCACGGGACGCTTATTATCAGTTATATGTTATTTAAAGAGCTAGACCTCAACGCCAAGCTGCAAAAGGCTGTCGAAGCGCAAGGCTTCGTCGAGCCGACCCCGATTCAAGAGAATGCGATCCCTCTCATCCTAAAAGGACGCGATCTCATGGCCTCCGCCAATACCGGCACCGGTAAGACCGCCGCTTTTGTCCTGCCGGCCTTGCAACGTCTGATGACCCCGTCCCAGAAACCCGGTAAAGGCCCTCGCGTGCTGGTCCTTACCCCGACTCGGGAGTTGGCCATGCAGGTCAATGAGGATATCCGCCTTTGCGGGCGCGGTTGCCGATTCACCTCGGGGAATGTCTTGGGCGGAATGCCATACCCTCCCCAAATCCGACTGTTGGAAAAACCGGTCGATCTCCTGGTGGCCACGCCCGGGCGTCTGATGGACCACATGAAGAGCGGGAGACTCGATTTTTCCCGACTGGAAACCCTTGTGTTGGATGAGGCGGACCGGATGCTCGATATGGGCTTTATCGAGGATGTCCACACAATCGCCAATGCCGTCCCAAAACGTCGTCAGACCTTGCTCTTCTCGGCCACTTTGGAAGGAGCAGTCCTCCGCACGGCCCAGGCCTTGATGTCCGACCCCGAGACCCTGCAATTGGCCGTCAATGACAGGCGACATGAGCTGATCGACCAAAGCGTCTACCATGCGGACGGCACATCGCATAAGCACCGGCTTTTGTCCCACACGCTTTCAAATGATGATTTGAATCAAGCCTTGATCTTCACGGCCACCAAACGCGGCGCCGAGCAACTCGGGAGGACCCTTCAGAATTTGGGACATCCCAATCAGGTACTGCATGGTGACATGCGTCAAGCCGCCCGACGTCGCGTCATCGACGAAATGCGCCGAGGCAGCGTGCGATTGCTCGTGGCAACCGACGTCGCAGCGCGCGGATTGGATATCAAAGGACTGAGCCACGTCATCAACTACGAGCTTCCTTCCGTCGCCGAAGACTACATTCACCGTATCGGACGGACCGGCCGAGCCGGAGTCGAAGGCAAAGCGATTTCCTTCATCGGTCCGGATGATTGGAGTCGGTTGGCCGGCATCGAGCGGCTCACCGGAGACTCCATTGAACGCAAGGTCGTGGAAGGAATGGAGCCGAAAACCCGGGAGCCGAAGTTTGGTAAAGGAAATACCGGACGTTCGTTTCGTCCGCAGTCGCGCCAAGGCCGTAATTTCCGACGCCGAAGCCCCGGCCCCAAGCGGCCACCCAGATTGCGTCGCTAAGCTGACAAACAGCGGACTGCAGGCAGTCCCCAGCCCGATAGGGACGTTCGTTCTCCCGGACGTCCCACTTTACCCCTATCAGGTTTTACCTTTTACCCTGCAAACCGAAATGCAGACACTTTCAAGTGCTCTATTAAGCGTTCAAGAAGTTCCTGCATGAGGAAGCGCAACTAAAGTGTGCGGCTACAGCCTTCCGGCTCAAAAGTTATGCAAGAATTTCTTGAACGCTTAATAAGGGCGAGTCGGAGGGGACCCCGGCGGGTCGGTTTGCGTGGCAAGCTCCGGCCACTTCCATTTCACCGTGCGGCCTCTTCCACGGAGATCCGCTGCTCTTTGCTGTTTCCGCGAATTTCCGGCACGTACATCGCGTGCCCGGTGACCGGCAACGCATGGAAATAGCCCGGGGTTTCCGCACGCAATCGATATCGCAGCTCCCAGATACCTTGCGGCAGCTCATCGACAAACAAAGCGACCTTTCGGTCGCGCAACTCCATGTAAACCGAGCGCCGACTCCCTGTGTAATCGCTCTCCGAGACCGTATCGAAGTCCGGATCGGTCAAGGCCCCTTGCTTAAGCTGCTTGGCAGTGACGGAGCTGCCGCTCTGGACTGCCACCGATTCAAAGCCCGCCGGCTTAAGGTCCTCAAACACGAGGTATTCATAGTTGTTTTTGACTTCCGTCCGGATAACCACCTCCAAGCGTTGGCCGCTCTCGATTGAATCGCCATCTTCAAGCGGCTCCTTGCTATATTCGTGCCCCTTGAGCAGCGTTGCCTGCGGCACCAACTTTCGGTAATCCCGTTTGACAAAGAGCTCGTTCCCGGCCGGGCTTACCGGTTCCTCTTCCGTAAAGAAGCGGGCTTCCACCGAAACGTAGATCGGTCCTTCGCCCGCATGCCGTTTGATCTGAAAGCGATTCCGACCGGATTGCCATTGCTCGGATTCAATCTCGAAGCGGCTCGGGGCGCGCAGGAGCTCGTCTTCGCTCAACGCCTTTCGCACGATCGACTCCCCATTCACTGCCAGCTCATACTCGAGCTCGCGTTCCAATTCCCCGGAGACTTGAAGATAGTCGCTCAACGCCAAGACCGCGATCGCCGTTTCGCGGGTGTCGCTCCATTGCGTACCGCGGCGATTCTTGATGAGCCAGTTGACTGTCGGACCGATCAGCTCATGCTGCGGCTTAATCTTCAGCAAGGCACGCAGGGCAAACGCGGTTGCCTCGACGCCACCGTCGGACCAACGATAATGGATACCATCCTCACCCCAATGAGCGGTCCCTTGCACCAAACCCGAATCTTGTTGCGCTCCTTTTTGGATGATCGACGTATCCGGCGACCGATCCCGCCGAGCTCCGTCACGAAGATTGCGGACCAATGTCTCGGCCTTCTTTGCTTCCTGGAAATGGTCGGCGGTCAAGGCAAACACCGCCCGGGTGTAGGCATTCAGGGTCGCTCGGTTTTGCCAAAGGTTATCAAAGGCACGTTTTTGGAAGCGGGTCGGCTCGGGGTTGCCGATGCTTCGCTGATAGACCGCCAAGGCGTGGAGCATCCATGCCTGCGTGTCGTATTGCCGCTCCGCCTCAATCAAAGCCTCGTTTAAGAATTCCGCGGCCTGACTCAGGACATTCGCCCTTATCCCGACGCCCGCATCCCGGGCCAACGTTAATCCCCAAAGGACGTAGGCCGTCATGAAGCGATCGCTGTCGTCCTTTTTCCACCATCCCCACCCACCATCGGCATGTTGAAGCTCGTAGAGCCGCTGCAGGCCCTTTTCGATCATGTCATCGAGCTTCTCGAGGCTCGCTTTACCGTCGGGGTGGGTTTTACCGACGTGCGCCTTTTCAATCCCCCCGAACAATCGCGACGCCACCGTTTCACGGCTGATCCCAAGGTCTTTAAGCGTGTCGGCAACAATGACGGTTGGCACGAACCGGCTCAACGTTTGCTCGGTGCACCCGTAGGGATAATCGATCAGATAAGGCAATGCGTCGAGAAGCGTGACGGCCAAGCTTGGGGCTACTTGCACCGTCACGCGCGTCGATCCCGGTCTTCGGGCGGCGGGCAGATCAAGCGGCATGGTAGCCGCTTCCCCTTCAAGCTTGCCGCTTTTCGCGAGCAGTTTCTCGATCCCGTGATCATGGATCGGATAGCTCTTTGTCATCGCGTCGGAGTGATCGGCGCTTTGGGCGGCCACCTTAAGCTTGGCTTGACCCGGAGCCTTGGCGCGCACCCGCCAATCGACCCGCTTTTTCCCTTTAGCCGCAACTTCAATGCGTTGCTTAACACTTTTGGGATCACGGACTTGGAGTCCTTCAATCTCGGCGCCGACTCGAATAGCCATCCCCTCATCCGTGTTGTTATGAATCACCCCGGAGAGGACAGCCGTATCACCGGCCACAAAGAAGCGCGGTGCTTGCAGTTGGACGATCAACGGCTTCCGCGTGCGCACGGTCGCCTCGTCCATTCCGAAGCGGGCGCCTTTTGTCGCAGCACGAGCCTTGGCTTTCCACGAGGTTACGTTTTCAGGAAAGGTTACTTGGACACGGGCCTTGCCATCCTCGCCGGTCTCAATATCCGGTTGCCAGAAAGCCGTCGACCGAAAGTCGGTCCGGACATTGACGCGATCCAACGCCTTTTGGTCACCGCTCGGTCGCTCGCCCGGAAAGATACCGGAAGCGTTTGAAGGCGATGTGCCTCCTTGCACACCAATCCCCCCTCCGCCACCAAATCCTCCGCCTTCGAACCGTCCACCGCCGAATCCCCCGGCACTCGCGCTAGCGGCGGCTGAGACCGGGGCCATCTCAGCCGGTGATTCGCTGAGATCGAATGCGGCCCTTCTGGCAACTTGCCCGTAACGTTCCTGAAATTCGTTGCGGGGTCGCCGACTTCGAGGGTCTTTGTCCCTGCGGTTGGATTCCAGAAGCGCCCATTGATCGATCCATTCGCCTTGAGGCCCTTTTACCAGCTTGACATACCGCTTTTCGTTCATCGTCCCTTCCAAGCGCACGCGATGATCGCGCTTGTCTCCATAGAAGAACTGCCTGACATCGCCGGCATAATCGGATTGGATGTAATAGACCGATTCGTCGACGGTGGCGAGAGAGACTTCGGCTGAAACGGGATTCCCTTCGTGGTCCTGTGTGGTGACGGTGATCCAGCCTTGGTCACCGGGAAGATACGTCTCCTCGTCGGGAGTGACAGCAACGTCAAGGAACTGCTTCACAGGCGGCACGATGACCTCTTCGGTGTCCTTATGGACCTCGCGATCGCTTACCATGGTCGCAGTGAGGTAGATGTTTGGGACATGCTCTTCGGTCACCGGTAGATTAATCAGCTTGGACGTCCCCGATAGATGCACCAGCTCGTAGTGGTGGAAGCGGTCGCTCTCAACGCAAAAGAGGATGTCGCGATTGCTGCTTGAGGCAGTGATCATGACGGGGGCGGTTTCGCCGGCTTGGAAGGTATCCTTGTCCACAATAAGCTCAACTCCTCCGGGTTGATACCCAAGGCGTTCCGCCGCTTCATCGGTTACCCAGATCGTCTCTTTGGTCTGGATGCGATTCTTCGCGTAATCAAAGCTTTCCCATTCAATGCTGTAATACCCTTCTTGCGGGGCGGTAAAGGTAAGTGTCGCCCTCCCTTCGTCGCTCGTCTTTACCGTCCGCGTCAGCACTTCTTCCCGCTCATAGCCTCGCTCGCGAAGGCGCCATGGCCGCTCACCTCCCTCTTCCGGTAATGGCGGGAAGCGACGATAGCGCGCTTTAAGCGCTTCCAGCTTCTTTCCGGTGACTTCATCTCCCTCCGGACTCAGCCAGACCTCCTTCCATGTCTGGCGAACAACCCGCACTTTGCCTTCGACCTGCTTGGGATTGTCATTGGCGTCGACCGCTTTGAAATCCACCGTGACGTTTCCTTGCGGTGAATAAAGTCGATGTTCCGATTTCGCACGAATGGAGTAGGCCTCCTGGGTAACGCGAACAGTCCCCCTTCCGACCACTTCTCGTCTCGAGATGTCAGTCACCCGGGCCTCAATCTCATATTCGTAATCGCGGTCGGCGTCCGACGGTGCCTCGAATTCAATTGTCGCCTTCCCATTGACCCCCGTTTTGAGGGTCTCCTGCTTGATCTCCTTCCCCCCGCGACGCCCGTGACGGCCGAAACGCCGACGCGCATCCGAGTAAAACCAAGCGTACTCGCGCTCCGGCCTCCACCGATGATGAAATGGCCGTTTCCGGACAATGACTTTGACCTCGGCGTTTGCGACCGGTCCTCCGAAGTAGTATTCCGCCTCGACCGTCGCTTCGATGGTGTCCCCCGGCAAGAAAGCCTTCTTCTTACCATTTTCTTCGGGAGTTTGCACCTCGACCTTGAAATCGGGCAGCTTGTATTCCTCAAGCCGAAAGAGCGACGTCGTGGTAAGATGACCCTCTCCCGCGCTCTTGCTTACCTTCAACCGGTATTCCCCAAGTCGCATCGAGGAATCGAGCTCGACCTTGGCCCAAGCCGCACCAAAGACGTTCAGCTCCACCTCGCCTTCCTTAATTTTCTCCTTGCGAGGTCCCCGGATCGAATAGTGCAACGTCTTGCCGGCCGGGGTGTTGTACACGGAACCGTTTTGCCGTCGGACAATCATCTTCCATCGCACTGTCTCGTCGGGACGGTATGCCGGTCGATCGGCATAGGCGTAAATCTTCCAATCGCTACCCCGGGATCGGGGATAAGGCGAATCACCGGAGACAAATGCCTGGGTCTCTTCAAACTTCGCCGCGGCAAAAAGATTACGATCGTCGTTATTGCTCCGCTCTTCAAGCTCGAACACCGCCAAACCGTCGTCGTTCGTCTTCGCGGTTTTCCGATCGGTCCGGAAATCGTCCTCTCCGTGACGCTCACGCCTCCAAAGACTGACTTTAGCCCCCGCAATCGGCGATCCATCAATGACATTGCAAAAATAAAACAGCGCTTTGCTACCGGAGGTCCGCATGACAAGTGATCCCTCCGAGACCAGGATGAGCTCGCGCGCCTCTTCCTTGCCGCTGACTGCCTCGACAACGTAGGCACCGACCGGGAGCGGCTCGTCAAGCTTGATCTCCTCGTCACCGGGTGTGTAAGGAGCCTCCACAGAAAGGTCGCGAGACCACTCGCGAATCGGTTTGCGGATCGAGAGATCGATCACTTCAAGCCATTGCGAAACCTCCTTTCTCGGCAATTCCCTCAAATTGACATTCTCGGTCAGACTGACCCCATACAGCTTCAGCTCAACGTGCTCAATATTCCTCCAATGGAGTCGATATCGTATTTGGGACTCCGGCAGGAAAGCTCGCGACGCTTTCACCGAAAGCTCGGATTTTGTGATCTCCCGTATCCGGCGCTTCGCATCGTCGTGATATCGGGTTTCGCCCTCTTCGAATTCTGAGATGAGCCGTCGGTAGAGCTTGAGCGCCTTCTCGAAGTCCGGTTTCGATCGCCACCCCTGGTGCGGGCGCCGTTCAATCCGGCCTTGCTCCCGCGTCCATTCGGCATACGCAAAAAGCGCATCGTCATACCAATCGGTCCCTTTTCCCAATGCCACAGCCTTTTCGAGCTCGTTTGGAATTCGCCTCCTTGCCTGCCAGTCGTCGCTCTGGCGCCGCAGTCGTTGGGCCAGCAAGTAATGGGCACGGGCTTTGTCTTCGTCTTGGCGAGCGATCTTCAGGACGTTCTCCAAGATCTCGACCGGGATTTTGAAGCCGCGATACCGCCCAAATCCACCGTCTCTCCGCCACCCCGGACTCGCCATCTTCCAGACAATCGCGAGGTAGCGTTCCCGGGCCATCTCAAGCTCGGTCGAGCCCGCCCACCAATCCAACGCCTTCCGATAATGCGAGAGGGCCGTCGACCAATCGCGTCGACGCTCCCGTTGCCAATGGAAATCCCCCAGCGATTCTTGAACCTCGGCCCAGACGCGATCACGCTCCTCCTCTCGCTTGATATCACGAATCAGCAGTTGAAGCTGCCGCTCGGCCTGCTCCAAGCGAGTCGGATCCGAGGAGCGCGAGGCAGTCGCAGCACGCCATTGGGTGTCGGCAAGTCGGAATTCGACCCAGCGTGCTTTCGCCCCCTGGAGATCACGCTCCTGAAGCGTTTCGTAGACCTCATGGGCCAACGAGAAGGATTTTTCGGCATAATAGGCCTCCCCCTTTTCCTTGAGCTCCTCATATTCCGCGGCCAAACCGACCGCCGGCAAACACGACAGCGCGAATGCCAACAACGGAAACCTGCCCAACCGCAACCAGCCATTTTTCTTTCTCATTTCAATGCTCCTTTCCTCTACCCAGCGAAGGAAACGCATCCCGGGAGAGTTTTCTTAGGCGAATACCGTCTACGAATTTACCGGCATTGGGCTGCAACGGCAAATGACCGATCAAAGTCAAAGCGGCTGCCGGCCGCTTTCCCCGAAGCGCTTATTCCCTGATAGGGAAGCCGTACTCGGCGCCCCACTTTGGCATTGCCCGGACACGGACCGCGACGGAGTGCGGTCCCGTGTACCCACAACCAGCCGTCGCCTCGTTTTGGGCTTTACACTTTCAAACTCTCCCCGGCTCGGCTAAAATACCTTTAAATGACCAAGAGCTGGTGGATAGGCACATTGCTTGCAGCGGCCCTGATTGCGACCGGCATCGCTTACTTGACCGCTTTCATGGAGCCGGTTTACCAAGACCGCCCTCTGAGCAGCTGGCTGGCCCGCCTTCGAGGCCCCTCCAAGGAGGCCCGCCAAGAAGCCCGCGAAGCAATCACCGCAATCGGCCAGGAGGCGATTCCCCATCTTGTCTGGTGGCTCGGCGAGCAGGACTCCGAGCTTGAGAAAAGACTGCGCAAGCTCCTGGATCAACAATCC
>JAHEOI010000272.1 GCA_018610125.1 Verrucomicrobiota bacterium | reverse complement strand
GCTGCTGGACATCACCCACCGACCGGCGCCGTTTATCATGCATCGATTCCCAAACATCTATCGAACCTGCCTGGAGTATGGAATCGATATTACCAAGGAGCCGATCCCCGTTGTTCCCGCAGCGCACTACCAATGCGGCGGTGTCTGCACAACCATCAACGGGGAGACCGACATTCCCGGGCTCTACGCGATCGGAGAGGTGGCCTGCACCGGCCTTCACGGCGCCAACCGCCTCGCGAGCAATTCGCTCCTGGAGGCCTTGGTTTGCGCCAAGCGAGCCGCCGAGCACAGCATCGCTCACGCCTTGCCGAAAGAGCACGTGGCCATCCCCCCTTGGGAATCCGGCAGCGCCTCCAACCCGGATGAGATGGTGGTGGTTTCACACAACTGGGACGAGATCCGCCGAGCGATGTGGGACTATGTCGGGATTGTTCGCACTGACAAGCGCCTGCAGCGGGCACAGAAGCGGATCGCCAATCTACAGGAGGAAATCCAGGAATATTACTGGGATTTTGTCGTCACGAGCGATCTTCTGGAATTGCGGAATATCGCCCGGGTGGCGGAATTGATCGTTCACAGCGCCATGCTGCGTCAAGAGAGCCGCGGCTTACATTTTAACCTCGACCATCCCAATCCCGACCCGGAGCGGGGACAAGCCGATACCATTGTACGTCAATCGTCTCAGAGAGCAAATAACCACTCCCACCCTTACAACGGACTACAGGTACGGTGAGAAGAGTCGGGCGACGCCATCACGGAGCTTGATCGGCAACGGACGTGCCTCGACGTCGTGATACCGCACCCGTATTGATCTCCTGATCTTACCGTTCGCCAACGCGGCAAGTCGTTCAGTCAATACCGGATCATAGGCCTCCACATTGAACTCAAAGTTGAGTCGCAGGCTTCGCGGGTCCCAATTGGCCGAGCCAAGTAGGGCCCAAATGTCATCGACAAGCATAAGCTTGGTATGGTCAAACGGCGGCGGCGAGAGCCAGATGCGACACCCGCACTCGAGCAATTGCCAAAACGAGGCTGTCGAGGCCCACTGCACCAGCGCGAGGTTGTTCTTCTCCGGGAGGACAATGTCGACATCTACCCCACGCATTGCGGCCACTTTAAGCGCCGTGATAATCGACCCATCCGGGAGGAAATAAGGCGTTACAACGACCACCGAGGATTGCGCGCAGGCCAAGGCCCCAAGAATGGTCAACCGGAGCTTATCAAAGTCTTCGTCGGGGCCTTCCGAAATGCCGCGAACCAACATGTTTCCACAAGCGGCAATGTGTGGGAACCAATCGCCACCGCGTAAATCCTCACCTGTCGTATAAGTCCAATCCTCGACGAAGATCTCCTGCAGATGCGCCACAGCCGGCCCATCCAGGCGAAAATGGAGGTCCTGGATCGGATGACTCGTCCTCAAATTGAGACAATTGCCCTCGCGAAGATTCATCCCCCCGGTGAAACCAATCTTGCCGTCAACAACCATGATCTTTCGGTGATTGCGAAGATTGGAATAACGGAATCGCCACGGGAGTGTCGTCGGCAAGAATCGAGCCACGGGAATCTTTGCCCGATGAAGCAGACGGGCCATCGACGGCCAGCTATAACGCGCTCCGACATCGTCCATAAGCACCCGAACTTCGACTCCCCGACGCTGAGCCCGCTGCAGCGCATCCCGAAAAATCCGGCCGGAGCTATCATTGTCAAAGATGTAAGTCATCAGGTTGATCGAGTGCTCCGCCTGCTCGATCGCCTGCAACATGGCGGGGTAAGCTTCGTCGCCGTTGACATACGGAGTGAGATGATTCCCGGGCAGGAGCGGCCAGCGAGTCACTTGATCCACCAACTTAACCAAGCTGCTGTAATGGGTCACATTGAGGCTTGGGTAGCTCCCTTCAAAGGCAAGCATCTCCTGGATCCATGCGTCGGATCCGGGAAGATTCGTTTCGGCAATCTCAAACGGAAGTCGCTTTTTTCGCAAAGCTTGGGCCTTGCGATGGATCCGATTGATCCCCAACAGCACATAGAGCGCGGCCCCAAGGAGAGGTACAAGCCATATAAGCCCCACCCACCCAATGGCAGCGCGTGTCTCGCGCTTATAGAGGACCGCATGCCCCGAGGCCACCAAATTAATCGCGAAATTACAGATCGCGACAAAATAGGGCCAGATTTGCGCCAACACGTCCACCATTTCTTACCATTTCATCAAGGACCGTCCAAAAGCCTGGGAGAGGCATTGCGTTCGACACCCCTTTTTTAATCGTCCTTTAGCCTTGCGACAATCCATCCTTGCCCCACTCATGATACCGTCCTTCGAATCATGTCGAGCGCCCCGGCCAATTGCCGCGCACATTGACCAGACCGTCGCTGAAGGTCAATCAGTGCCCAAGCTCGCCGAGGGCAACGAACCAAGGAGCCCGCGAGCCTCATCCAATCGAGTCGCCAACCATTCCGAAAATATTGATTGAAATCAATCGGCAGGTCTTCCTTTGCGGTGTCGAGGATGACACGGACCGTGGCACTCGGGATGCCCAAATCGGAACAAATCGTGCGGATGACGGCCGATTCCATCTCAATCGCGTCGGCCCCGGTGGCTTGGTGAAGCCTCTGTTTTTCTTCAGCGGTTACGACTACCCGATCGCTCTCGAGAAAGGTCGCATCCAAAACCAGGGAGCTTCTAAGAGGCTCAAGGACCGCGAACGCCGAATCTCGGGAGACCAAGATAGTCCCCGAGGGCAATCCCGGCTTAAGCCCGCCGGCCAACCCGCAAGTCACCACCCATGGCGGGGCTTGCCCGCTCCGATCCAACCGGTCACGAAGCACCCGAGCCGCATTTCGACGTCCAATCCCGGATACCAGGACCGCAGGTCGTCGATTGTCATTTCGCGCACGCCTGACAAACGGTTGCGCCTCCCCTTTAAGCGCGAAACAATACCATCCCTCGGGCTGGAGCGACATGATCGTTATCCATCCGGGCGACCCAGGCTGAATCAGACTCCGGCTTCCCGGGAAAAAAGCTCCTCACGTGTGCCCGGTTCCAACGGACGAACATGACCATTGATTTCCCTCGAGGGACGGGCTGAGACTTCTTCTTGCAGGAGCCGTCGGTAGGTGCCCAAGGCCATAAGGGGCCATGTGTTGCGATACATGTCGTATTTCAGGTAAAAGACTTTCGGAAATCCGGATCCGGTCGTTTCCCATTCGGTCCAGCTCCCATCCGGGTTTTGATTCCGGATCAAGTATTCGATGCCGCATCGCAAGCTCGGTCGCTCGGGATCACCAAACGCAGACAACCCCATGACGGCCCAAGCGGTTTGAGAAGCAGTGCTGGGACCTTTTCCTTTCCGTAAGGGATCTTCATAGGTATCGCAACGCTCTCCCCATCCCCCGTCGTTTTGCTGAACACTCTCAAGCCAATCACGCGCCCTCAGCAGCCAATCCTCGTTCAGGTCCATGCCGATCGCCGCCAGCCCACGCAGGACTTGCCAAGTCCCGTAGAGGTAATTGACTCCCCACCGCCCATACCACGAGCCATCCGCCTCTTGCTCCTCCTTCAAAAACTCGATTGCGCGGCGGACTTGGCGGTTATCAAGCGAAAAGCCCTCGTAGCCCAGCAATTCCAGCACACGCGCGGTAATGTCCGCACACTCGGGATCCAACATCGCGTTGTGATCGGCAAACGGCACTTTATCCAATAAGGCTTTGGTGCAGTCCTTGTCAAAAGCGGCCCAACCGCCGCGATGGCACTGAAACTGCAACATCCAGTTGAGTCCCCGCCTGAAGCAGGCATCCCGTTTTTCAGGGTGATCGGTCGGGACTTTTCGCAACGCCAATAGGACCATCGCCGTGTCATCGAAATCGGGATTCCATGGGTTGTTGAATTCGAAAACCCATCCACTCGGCTCGACGTTCGTCGGATGCTTGTGATACCAATCTCCCCGGAACCGAATCTCTTTGTTCATCAGCCATTCGGCAGCCCTCTTCATAGCCGGGTGCTCTTCGGAAAGCCCGGCCTCATCCAGTGCCACCACCGCAATGGCGGTATCCCAGACAGGCGAAAAGCATGGCTCAATCCGAACGCTATCCTCGGTCTCGTGCTCCAGGTCCTTCAATTGCTTGTCGGCCCACTGGACAAGAGGATCTCGATCGGAATAACCCAACACCTTCAACGCGATCAACGAGTTCAGCATCGCGGGAAAGATGGCGGCCAAGCCATCGGCCCCTTCAAAGCGCTCAATCATCCATCTCTCCGCCGTCCGGAGTGCTCTCCGGCGAAGCGGTAAAATCTGATGACGCTCAAAGAACTTGAAGATCCGATCCACCTTTAAGAAAAAGTTACGCCAAGTCAGCCATTTGGCATCCGGCTGCAGGGCCAGCTTGGCTTCGTCGTAACCCGAGGGATACAGCTCGTCGATGGTAATCCCGACCGGTCGCGTCGGTTTGTAATGGTTAATGATCGACAGCGGCGCGAGCATCGACCGACTCCAATTGCTCATCTCATGAAAGTTGATAAAGAACCATTTACCAACCAGAATGAACTCAGAAGGGATCGTCGGGAGGTAATCCCATGGAAACAAGCCAAGCAAGGCCAAGTAGAGCTTGGAAAAGGTATTCATTTCCGGCACCCCACCCAGCCGCAGTGCCTCGCTGCGGGCCTTGATCACCTCCGGCGATGAAGTCGGCACCCCCGCCAGCTTTAATGCCAGGTAACCTTTGACGGTGGCGTTGACCTCCGCAGGTCCTCCGTAATAGATATTCCATCCACCATCCGGAAGCTGTTTCGACAGAATATGATTGACCGCTTTGTGCCGCCAGCGATCATCAATGGAACCGTTCCAATAGTGATACATCAGCTTGTCGGCAACGACGGTCACATCGACAATCAGCTCGCCAATCCAATACCCCTCTTCCGCTTGGTGCCGAATCAGATACTCTTGGGACGTTTTAATCGCCGTCTTGAGCTTCATTTGAGATTGCGCCTCAATTTCTCCGGGATCACCTTGATGCCTTCGCCTGTTGCCTTCAATAACGTCACTCGACACAATCTGAAACTTTCCTCATTCCGTCCTTCCCCTGTAAAGCCCTAATTGTCAGCTTCCCCCGCCGTCAAGCCGAACCTGCCAGAGTCCGTTTCGACGGAAGCCTTACTCCCCGGCTCGTCGTGAGGCGAATGAGAATTTCTGCATCGCTTTTCCCCCTGCCGACCGACTTTGCTCCCCCTGAAAGCACGCCCACCCTTCCCCTTACGGCTTTTCGGGTCTAAGGCGACGTCTCGCTTGGACTATCCCTCTTCCCCCATGGCTTCATCCGCTATCGCAACCGACGAAGGAAACTCCCACCCCTTGCGATAGGCTCGCCGGATATACCGATACGCCTCCGGAGCATTGACCGCGCGGAGATTGACCGGATCCCATTGGAGCTTTTTCCCGGTTCGGAAAGCGACATTCCCAAGATGGTTCGCCTCGGTAAGCAATCCCGCGTACTCAAAATCGGCCGACGCGCGACCTTCTGTCTTACATGCCTTGACCCACTCGGCATGATGGCCTTCCGGACGCGGTAGATAGGGAGCAGGGGCTTCGAAATCCTTGAAGTCTTTCTCAGGCAACAAGACATGCTTGCGGTAATCGGCGAGCAGCATGCCCTTATCGCCAATGAAAAGGCAGCCATTCCCCCATTGAGGGATATCCCCACGCTTCCAGATCTCCGGCTTGTGCTCGCCTTGATACCACGTCATCGTAACCGGCGGCATATCACCACGCTGGGGAAATTCGTACATCACGTGCATTGAAGCCGGCGCAAGATCGGGATGCGGCGGCGGACCGAACGCTTCGACCGTCCGCGGCGCGGTCAACTTGAGTGCCCAGAAGGGAAGGTCATTCCGATGGCTTCCGAGATCGGACATGGTTCCGTTGCCAAAGTCCCAAAAGCGATACCATTTCGGTCCCGGATAGTAATCCTTATGGAACGGACGCATCTGGGCGGGCCCGATCCAAAGGTCCCAGTGCAGGCCGTCGGGCTTTGGCATGGAACCGGTAGGCGAGTCGATAATGATAAATCGATCGTCCGCTTCCTCGGCAGCTTCTTTACTCGAATGCCATCCCCAGGCCCGTGAGACCCAGACATGGACTTCCCGGACCGGTCCGACCGCATTATTGGCGATCAGCTCCACTACCCGCCTGTAATTATCACTGGCATGGAGCTGGGTACCTTGCTGGGTGACCACGTTCGCTTCGCGAGCGGCCTTTCGGATCAGTCGCGCCTCCCATACGTTGTGCGTCAGCGGCTTCTCGCAGTAGACATGCTTCTTGAGCTGCAAGGCGGGAAGCGTCGCAAAGGCATGCGTATGCTCCGGGGTGGCTACGATCACCGCGTCAAAGTCCTTCTCATGCTCGTAGACCTTCCGGAAATCAATGAATTTCTTGGCCTTCGGGTATTGCTTCCCCTGGACATCGAGCCGCTTTTCGCTCACGTCGCACAATGCCACAATATTCGCACCGGCATTTGCGACCTTGGCGGTATCATGCGCCCCCCGGCCTCCGGCTCCGATCACGGCCACGTCAAGCTTCTCATTCAAATTCTGTCCCCGGAGGATCGCCGGACCCGCCATCATCGCGGCGGCGCCCGTAACCGATTTTCCGAGAAATTCGCGACGGTTCATCCCGCCGCCCGACTGGTTTAAGCTATCGTTATTAGTCGGCATAATTACCTCTGCTCATACGACGATTCAGGACCAATTCCCTTTTGTACCGGATTCGCTCACCCTATGGCCAGAAATTTTTCCAATGCGAGGTAGTTCACGAGCGTTTCAAGGGAGCGAATTGCGTTGACAGGCGAGCTCTCTTTTCTTTCACTGGTTGCCGATCACTTTATTAGAGCCAGGCTTATGAACGCTCAATTTACCGCGTTATTGGTGATTAACTTGCTCTGCGTTGGCAATCTTGCCGGTCAATCCGTCACGCTTGTTCAGTCGGAGCAGCCTGCCCGCCCCATCGAGTTTGCTTATCAAGAACTGACCGAAGCGCTTGAAGATAAGCACTTCGACGTGCAGCGTGCGCAAAGCCTCGATGCGGCTGAAGGCGACTACGTCATTGCCGCCTCGGATGCCTCGAAAAACCCCGCCGCTCCGCTGCTCGACCCATTTGACCAGAGCGTTCCCGAGGCGCCGGAATCACTTTTTGTCCGGAAATTCGAGCGCGACGGCCAATCGGTCGTGCTGGCGACCGGTTCCGACACCCGCGGCGTTATGTATGCACTGCTTGGAGTTGCCGAGCGAATCCGTTGGATCTCTGAGGCAAGCCCCGAGGATCCATTCCAAAACATTGAAGACCGGCAGCAGAGTCCCTACGTCCCAGAGCGGGCCCTTGCCGACTACACCATGCACAAGCAGGTCTTCCAGCGGCAACTGCACGATCCGAAATACTGGAGACACCTGTTCAGCACCATGGCCAAAAACCGGATGGATACCTTTGTCCTCATCTTCGGGTATGAAACCAATGGCTATGTGGCACCGCCTTACCCCTATTTCTTCGATGTCCCGGGCTATCCCGATGTGAAGGTGGTTGGCCTGAGTGACCAAGAGCAACAGAAAAATCGACGTGACCTGAATCGAATGATTGAAATCGCACACAGTCACGGCGTCGATGTGCGCCTCGGCATCTGGGATCACATCTATCGAGGTGGCGTCCAGGGATCCGAGGAAGCCGCTAAGAAACCATTACCCGGACGGGTGGCGGGGCTAAACGGCAGCAACCTGGTGCCTTATACCAAGGCGGCTTTGCGCCAAATGGTGGACGAATTTCCCGAGATGGACGGCATTCAATTTCGGATGCATTGGGAATCCGGGCTTACAGGCAAGGAAGCCCCCGATTTCTGGAGCGAGGTTTATGACACATTGCTTGAAGCCCGTCCCAATCTCGCAATCGACGGCCGCGCCAAGCATGTTCCCGACTCGATCATCAACATGATCGTCCGTAAGGGGGTAAACTTTCGGCTGACGACAAAGTACTGGGCCGAGCAGATGGGGATGCCCTTCCATCCGACCCACATCCCGCGTGGGAACCAATATGACGATCGCCACGGCTATGCCGACCTATTGTTTTATCCAAAAAAGTATCCGATTCATTGGCGCCTTTGGAACAGCGGCACCACACGCATCCTGCTTTGGGGGAGTCCTGAATATGCGCGCCGCTTTGCCAAAAGCACCCACTTATATGACGGACGTGGCTACGAAGTCTCCATCCCTCTCGCTACCAAGATGCAGGGGCACCCTTTTGATCAAGAGCCTTTCCAACTGTTGAATCGGCCCTACCGGTATTACGATTATGAGCTCGAACGGTATTGGCACTTCTTCCAATGCTTCGGACGAGTCGGGTACAACCCTCAAGTTTCTCCCCGCGTGTGGCAGAACGAATTCAAGGGGCGTTTCGGTAAGCAGGCGGGACCGCATCTCCAAAAAGGTCTCCACGCAGCCAGCAAAATCCTCCCCCGCATTGTCGCTTCCTGCTTCCCTTACGACCACTTTCCAACCACTCGGGGATGGTTCGAGAAGCAGCGACAACACGATCTGCCGGAATACGCCGAAGCGGAAGCCAGCGACATTCAGTTGTTCCAAGATTACGAGACGGCCGCGGCATTACGTGTCGAAGGCGATTTCTCACCCAAAGTGCATCCGACCGAAACCACCCGCTGGCTAACCAAGCAGGCCCGGATCGTGCTTGGTCACGTTGAAAAAGCACAAGAAGTCATGGAGGACAATCCGAGCAAGGAGCTTCTCTCGACAATCACCGACCTGAAAATCCTCGCCAACCTGGCGCGTTATCACGCACGCCGCCCCGATGCCGCAATTGCCTATAACCTCTGGGAAATGACTCAAGACGTGACCGAATTGGATGCCGCCATTCGGCACGAACAAGAGGCCATCAATGCCTGGAAAAAGATCGTTGAGTCCGCGGGTGACGTCTATCACGACGACCTGATGATGGGCCTGCGAAGCCAAGGTCTGTCGGGTCATTGGAAAGACGAGCTGAACAAGCTTAAAGAAGGAATCAAGGCACTGAAGGCAAAACGACACGATTTGGACCTTCCCGAAGGCGAGAATCATCCCTGGATCGGTCATGCCCCGGTTCGTCGCGCCAAACCGGATAAACCGGTCGGTGTGACCGCTACCGTCAAAAGCGAGCGTGAGCTGCGTCGCGTGACGTTGGTCTATCGAAATGGTTATGGGCCATGGCGCCGGACTACGATGGAGTCCATCGGGCCGCACCGTTATCGGGCACAACTCCCCGGCGACGAGGTTAAGCCCGGCTTGCAATACTACATTGAAGCCCTCGATGCCGAATCGTTCATGGAACGATTCCCCGACGAAGAAGCGGCCGGCGCGATCGAAGTCACTGTCAGTGACGATCGCGAGGCCCCCGACGTCACCCACGACCCGGTCCGCAACGCCAAGCCGAGGGAGCCCCTGGTCGTTAGAGCCAAGGTAACCGACCCTTCCGGCGTCCAATCAGTCCGTCTACGCTATCGTAGTGTCAATCAGATGCATGACTACCGCAGCCTACCGATGGTCCTGACCGACAACGGGTACTACAAAGCCACCGTGCCCGCTCACGAGGTACCATCCAGATACAATTTTATGTATTTCATCGAAGTCATGGACACCCAAGGCAACGGAGCCATTTGGCCCGACTTCGAGAAGCGCGCGCCGTACATCATCGTTCCCCTGGACCGAGAGGGCACCACGAGCGCCTCAAGCGAATAAACAACAACGCTGTTGCGGTAGGGACTTGCTCGCTCTGGACGAGTGTCCCTTCCCTATTTAACCGCCCTGAAGAACATCGACCGGCTTTCGTCGATGGGGAAGGTTGCCGGGCTTTGCTGCTCACTGTCGCTCCACGGACCGGTTACTGACGGCGCGGTCTGCAGAGTGGCTTCTCCCGTGACTTCGATTGTTGCGTTATTCCCTTCCAGAGAAATGCTCACCTCGGGCGCTTTGGGCGGCTCGGTCGCCTGAGGGACCTGCACAATATTAAGCGGGCTTTGCCCTGAAGCCAGTTCCGCGATCTGCCCGGGATTCAAGGCAGCATCGAATATGGCCACTTCATCAACAACGCCGGTGAAATGATCTTGTGTGTCGCCTTGAGTGCGCCGCCCGATCGTCACCGCCAATGCGTCGTCGCTCGAAATATCGGTATTAATCGCCTGGCCGGCCCCACCCAACCGGGGATCAAGCTCCCCGTCGACATAGTGAATGACGTCAAGGTTATCGGCGTCCTCAATATTTGGGACCACCGAAGCAATGTGGTGCCATTCTCCATCGATGATCTCAGTCGAGCCCCAATTGTTTCCACCTTGAACCTCGGTGCGAATGGTGCCGGTCCCGCCATTGACTCGAATATGGTATTTCTCGCCGGCGGTGATATCATCTCCCCATGCCACAATGCCATGAGTACTGGTGTCGGTCGTCTTAACCCAGAACGAGACCGTCCTGGGATTACTACCCCCGATTCCCGCAAATGGCGTTTGAACAAAGTCGGCCTCTCCATCAAATTCAAGAGCCGAGGTGCTCTCGCGCCCGCCCAGAGCAGGCGTATCGGAAGCCCACTGCGGATCACCTTCCAATGTCCCGTCATGACCGTTCGCCCGGTCGGCCACGCTGCTGCCTTCGCCTTCCTCAAAATCCCAGTAAGCTCGGACAGGGCGAGCCAGATCCGCCGCTTGCGTTGTCGTCTCCGTTGAGGTTGCATTCGCGGCAGCGGCGAGGTCCTGAACACCATCGATTTGCACCGTAATCGATTGACCGGCTTCTTGTGCGTCGGTCGTCAGGACCACAGTCCGCCCATCCGGACGCAGCCGTGCTTGGGTCACCGTCAAGCCTTCGATCGAATAATTGTCCAGATTGGTGGCCGACGCCTCATCCACCGGCTCGTCAAATGTAATGATGATAATCCCGGCATCCCCCGATGCCGCGGTCACCTCACTCACTTGGGGAGCCGTCGTATCCATCTCAACGGTCACTGTGGCCTCTCGTGAGTCCGTCTGCCCCTTCGAATTGCCAACCTCCACCCGAATCACCGCGTTATTCTCCTCGGCAGTCGCGCGGAAAGAAAAACTTGAAAAGTTCTCCACTGTCGAAACCCGTTTCACTTCCTCGTCATCCTTAAACCAGGTGATTTCAAACGGCGGAAGGCCGTCGAGCTCCACGGTGAGCTCGGCGGTGCTGTTTTCGGGCACACTTTTGTCCTGCGGTTCCTTTGTGATTCTCGCAGGACCGCTCAAGACTCCTTTGAACCCGGCCTCGAAATGCGCCCGGATCTGCTCCGACGAAAGAGCCGTATTATAAAGAGAGATGTCATCAATTATCCCGTTAAAATTGCCCGTGCCCACGTCGGTATGGGTAAGGTCCGCCACTTCGGCGATGTCGACATCCCCTCCGTGATCAAAGAGCTGCCCCACCCCTTCCGTTTCGTCAACCAGCTCACCGTTGATATAGAGCTGCAGGGTTCCGCTGAGACCATCACTCGCAACACCGTCCATAACGCCGACAACGTGGGCCGGCTGCCCGACCTGGAGATTGCCACCTCCCACAAACACAGGATCCTGTCCCTCGGTACCTGAGCCCCAAGGTGCACCATCCCCGTCATCGGCATTATTCCAGGCATTCATGAAAAGCTCGTTGCCGATGAGATAGAGTCCAATCCCGCGGGTGCCTCCACCCTGCTCCCACAGGCCCTGAGCCTGTTCATCCCCCAGGATTTCAGCCGGTTCAATCCACATCTCGAAGCTCTTTTCGAGATAAGGACCGCCCACATTAATGGCCGCACCGTTGGGAATATCGACGTTTTGCCCCCCGTCAAAGGCGACGGCGGTATTTTCGGGATCCGTCAGGATAAGGCTTTCGGCCCCCAACATCGGGTCGCCGGCGTACGTCCCATTGGCCGTGGCGGGATCATCAGCTCCAGAGACCAAGCTTACAGCAGTCGTGCCGCTCGATTCGTCCAGCCGCCAATAGCGAACCGGATTGTCTACCAAGATTTCTCTCGAGTAGGAAAGCCCCGAGGTAAACGACACCTCTGCGCTTACGACGTTGCCCGCAGGAGCGACGTCGCTAATGCCGTCAATAGCCAGGCCATATTCTTGATCAAAGGTTTGTTGACTTGTCGCCAAGACAACCTCCCGACCGGCTTCACCAAGAGTTGCCTCCTCAAGTGTCAAGCCTTCGATTTCATAACTGGATAGGTCCGTCGCCGTGGCTTCATCCACCTCTTCATCAAAGCGAATAATCACGCGATTGACGGCGCCGGCGAATCCATTCACCTCGACGATTTCAGGCGGGCTCAAGTCCTCCTCAACGGTCAATATGGCCTCCCGACTGGTGACCCGATTGAAGCTCCCATCGGCATTAAAGGCTTCCACGGTGATCCGCTCCCCATCGTTTTCCTCCGCCGTCGGTTCCTCGAGCGTCCAGGTGGCTTCCGTCGCCCCGGAAACGGCTTCCCCATTGCGAAACCATTGATACTCGACGACCGAAGGGTCCGGACCACTTACTCCGATTTCGAAGGTTACCGGCCGAAGCTCGGTAACAGCCTGATCCTGCGGCTGTTGTGTGATCGTCAAAGGAGCTGACAAGACTTCCGCGATCTCCAACGGGTCTTGCCCCGAGGTCAGGGCCGCAATTTCTTCCTCGGTCAGCTCTTCCTCAAAAATGGCCACATCATCGATTGTGCCTTCGAACAAATCCTGTAATCCTTGCCCTGCTTGGTGCCCTCGCCCAATGGTCACAGGTCGCGCCTCGTCACTGCTAATATCGACATCAATTGCCTGCGATGCCCCGCCATCTTGGGGATCCAGCTCCCCATCGACATAGTGTCGCACATCATCGTTATTCGGATTCTCGACATCAGGTAGCACGGAGACAACATGATGCCAGGTCTCATCTGTAATGGGAGTCGATCCCCAATTGTTTCCTCCTTGATACTCGGTTCGAATCGTTTGAGTCCCTTCGTTGATACGAATATGCTGTTTCCCACCAGCCAGAGCGGAGTTTCCCCACGCAACGATGCGCTGCTCCGAGTTGTTCTGCTCGGGTGCTTTGATCCAAAACGAGACCGTTCTCGGCTTTTGGCCTCCAATACCTGGGAATTCCGTGACGACACCGTCGCCCTCGCCCCCAAGCTCGAGGGCAAACGGATTGCTTCGATCCCCCAGGGATGGCACATCCTCACTCCATTGGGTGCTGCCCACAATAATCCCCGGATGCCCGCCGGCCAAATCAACCGCGACGTCACCGCTTCCTTGGTCAAACGGCCAATAGCCCCGTAAGCTCAGCGCCAAAGCAACCTGAGCTTCGGAATTGTCCGCGATCAGATTGCCGGCAGAACTAAGGTCTTTGACATTGCTAACCTGAACTTGCATCGGATCGGCCGTGTATTCACTTACATCAAGCAGGACTTTGTCCTCTTCGAATAAGGTCGCGCTATTGAGAGTGACATCCTGACCTTCGATTGAATAATTGGATAAATCGGTTGCCGAGCCTTCTTCCACCGCTTCCGAATATTCCACCACAAGCCCGTCAAGCCGCCCCGAGCCCCTTGCACCGGCCAACCGTGGAGGCGTTGTATCCGGACTAACGGTCAGGGTGGCCGAGCTGCTTGTGATCGGCTCATCCGAGGAGGCGTTGGAAACATCGACGGTAAAGCCGGCCCCGTCATCCGCCTGCGGCGAAGCGCTTTCCAATACGAGAAACGAGTTGACCGCACCCTCGATCGGCTCACCGTCCCGCTTCCACTGGTAATCGACAGGTGGGAGGGCATCGACCGAGACCTCGAAAACGGCGCGATCCCCCTCGTCAACCTCGCTGTCCTCCGGCTGTTGTGTGATTACCGGCGCTCCCGATTCGTTAACGAACCGTTGCACAAAACGGCTCGTAATAACTTGAGGCTCATCAATACCGGGCCCGGTCCAGCCGACTTGAGCCCAGTCTTCACCGGTATTCTCCTTAAGCAAGAGCTCGAAGTAATATTCCCGGCCTTTTTGCAAATCGATCGGGGTCGAACTGCGAACACCGTCGTCAATGAATGCATCGCAGCAATCGTCGCCGGGCACGCGCGCAACCTCTTCGGCATCTCCGGGAGCGGCCCCGTCCCGGTTCAGCCGAAAGCTTGATCCGTCATCACTGCGCACGAAGAACTTCCATTGGCCATCAGCAGGAACCTGAAGATAGCCTTGCATCCTGAGACCGTAATTGTCTCCCACAGCATCCGCCTCCTCGAATGGCTCCGGCCATTGGATACCGATTTGGATCGGAGCAAAGTCGCCAGTATTGCTGGAAAATGTCGGATTATTCGGAAATTGTGAGGCCTCCGTCAGATCGCTCACCATAGGCCCGGGAATCGACGGTCCCGCACCACCAAGACTTCCATATAAATCAAGCCTAACCTCGCCCGCTTGCGTTGACGTCAAAGAGACCCCAAGACTGATGGCGCCTAGTGCCAAAAGCACTTTCAAGCCGACTTTTCGTGTGCTCATAAGCTCAAGATTTGGAAAAACTGCGTTGTGCCGGAGAGTAACCATCGGCATATTGTTTCGAATCAGACTAGCTCATCTGCCGTTCCCATTCCGTCTAGACCCTATCGTCGGAATTAGTCGACAAAAATTGGTTGTTCGGCGCCGATCCTATCTTCAACCGGATGAATGCCATCACACCGTCACGCCGGCGAACGGGAACCAGGAACGCGATGATTCCATCATTTACCCGGAGGTTTGTCAATTAAAAATCCGAGATCCGTGTGGCAGGGGGTAGCACAGCCTGTCTGGTCTGCTTTGCCGCAGGCTGTGCACAAGGGACGGGCTTACCAATATCCCTTACGCTCAGGGTGGGGCGGAATGAGCACATCCCGTTTCCTCATCCGCTCTTGATTCCGCCATATAACGGACCCGTCGACGCGACCGACATGACCGCCATCGGAGCCGATTGCTTCCGGCTCCGGCGTACGGCCAGGCTCGCTTTCTACAGGGCCGTTTGGCCCATGCGGTGCGGAAGTTATATTGGGGGACGCCGTTGCCTTTTCTACGAGATCAGCGGTCATCGGCAAGAGAGGATCCCTCGGACTATCATTTTGGGGCGATTTCCATGGCCAAGGCTTCCACGGCCAACGAGGAGGCTCCTGCGGCATTTGCGGATTATCGGTATCCCGCCCGTAAAGGGAATAGTAGCCAAGCCGGCGCCCCCATGGCTGGACATCAAACCAGTCTTTCTTATTCGGACAAAAAAGCAGGTTGGTACCCACCTCCTCCTTAAGATATTCGTAAATCTTGGGCGCCACCCACGAAACGTGTGGCGTTTCTTCCGTGGGAAATTTTCCTTGATTGTTCGACGCGTACATCAACACGGTCATGACATACTGCCGCTGGTTACTCTTGCACTTCGCCCTCTTGGCCTGCTCTTTGGCACTGCTTAACGCCGGAAGCAACATTGACGCCAAAATCGCAATAATGGCGATGACAACCAGCAGCTCGATCAACGTAAAACCGAGACCGCCAAGCTCCTTTCGCCCCGACGGCCCCTCTGATTCAAATGTTCCGTCACGCATAAAGCCATTACTCCGATAAAGTTTCTTCGCAACGTGTCGCTATCCCGGTCATACCAATATTTGCAAAAGTTTCCGCACGAATAAGCAAAGTAGAAGCGGCTGCCAGCCGCTTGTTTTGCTCCTCTTTATGGTGCAGGAATTTTTGCAAAGAAGAATATTTCCCAACACCAATGGCGCGATGGGCCATCGCGCCATTCCAACGGTACGGTTCGACCGTCGGGATATCGGGTCTATGCCCCAATTGTCAGCTCTCGGACTCCAAGAAATCCAGGACGGCCTGGCTATCCTTGGCCGCATTGACGTTCTTGTTCTTAAAGACGACTTTACCGTCCTTATTGATGATATAAGTCCAGCGTGAAGCGGTAACCCCCCGGTTCAATGTCACTTGCTCGCCCTGGAAGTCCCGCTTGATTGAACCGCCATCGCGTGTCGGAACCCCAAACAACTCGGCGATCCGACCATCATAATCCGACAACAACGTGAAGTTGAGGTCATGCGCCTTTTCAAAGATCCTCAAGCCCGCCGGCACATCCCCACTTACCCCGATCACAGCGGTATCCTCATTCTGCAGCTTGCCCAGGTTGTCCCTGAAGCCGCACGCCTGCTTGGTGCACCCGCCCGTCATGGCTGCCGGATAGAAATAGACCACCAGATTTTTCTTTCCGAGCAGATCACCGGCTTTCCAGAGCTCACCTTCCTGATTGATCGCCATAAAGCTCGGGACCTTGTCGCCCACATTGAGCCCGGCATGGGAGTCCCCTGCCGATACCGAAGCAAATGGCATTGCTGCAATCACCGCGGCCACTAAACCCATCAGCATCCTCTGTTTCATCACACGTTCCTTTCTCATTGAATTTCTTAACAACATCTGGGACTCCGGCAAGCTAACCGGTTCCTTCAACGACGTCCAGCCCCGTCAACCAAACGTCAGAGCTCGGGGCATCTTATGGAGGCGAGCGGATAGAAAGCCGATGGTCGTCAAATGCCGGCCTACCGTGTCACGGTTGGGCGATTCGCCCCATCGCCTCTTCATTGGGGCAAGCTCATTGCTTTACAACTGAAACGCAGCATTGCCCGGGTAGCAGTAACCCCCGCTTTGTTTATCGGCGGAATCCACGCTCCACCCACCGCAACAGGCTCCAGGCAGCATGTCCAATTGTTAGACATAAATGCCCTGAGTTTATGCACGGTTCGTTGTGACAGCTTAAAGAGTCACCTCACTCGGGCCGGTAGCACAATGGAATCAACCAGAGCTCACACCTTAGGGAAAAAATCGAGCACAATCTGTGCTTTACCCCAGTGACCGACTCAAGCATAATCAAGCACCATTTTAAGGGAATGGTTGGCGACGACGCCACGAACCGGTCTTGGCAAGACCGACCTTAAGTTCAATGGGGTCCCGTTATAGAAAGCCTTTGAGTGTTTGGACGATGTGGATGGGTTTATGAGACGTCAAATTTTTCAGTGTGGTGCGGTGATGCTTGCGATCTGGATGAGTGGGATTTCCTCCCTCGTCGGGGCGCAAGAACAGGTCAACCTCGAGATTGAGCTCGATGACGACACGGGACAACTTGAAATGCGTTGGCGCTCAAAGCCGGCAATTCCAGCCACCGCTAATCATCCCGCAATTTTTCCGGATTACGAAGTCGAACGCAGTACCGATCTACAACATTGGGAAGCCACCGCCCAACGGTTCCGAGGTGGCCTCGGCGGTACCGAAGAACGGCTGGAGGTATTTCCGAGAAAATCCGGTCAACAAGGCTTTTTCCGAATCACGACACAGCTAAATTTAACTTCAGCCGATCTCTCTGAGACTGATTTTTCCGGGGTCGACCTGACCAATGCCAACCTCCGAGGAGCCAACCTCCAGGGGAGCACGCTGAACGAGGCCGGCCTTAGAAAAACCGATCTTAGAAACGCCAACCTGGAAAACGCTCAACTAAAGGGCGCCGATCTGGAGGAAGCCAACCTCGCGGGAGCGGTCTTTTTCGGTGCCAGCCTTAACCAAGCGGATCTCGCGAAGGCTGATCTCAGCGATGCCAATCTGACCAATGCCAATCTGGAAGGAGCCGACCTCCGCGGTGCCAATCTTTTCGGCACCCTCTTACAAATGAGCCGACTCTCAGACGCACAAGTCGATGATTCCACAAAGCTAAGCTCGAAATGGCGTCTCGTTTGGGAGCTTGTCAACGGTCAACGCGGTGTCGGGGCCAATCTGGCCGAGAAAGATCTTAGCGACGCGCATCTCGCAGGCGTACCGTTAAGCAAGGCTACGCTCGTTCGGACCGACTTAAGCAACACTGCCCTGACCGACGCCGACCTCAAAGGGGCTAACCTGCAAGAAGCCAATTTGCGAAATGCCAACTTGACGGGCGCCAATCTTCTTAATGCGGACCTGCGCAAGAGTGATCTCAGCGGCGCCAATCTCCAAGAAGCGAATCTTGATCAAGCCGCGTTACAGGACAGCAAAATTACTGAAGAGACGCAGATCTCGGACAAATTCTTCGCGGTTTGGCAACTCCTCAATCGACGAGAAGAGCTCGGCACCGACCTAAGCGAGCTCGATCTCAGCCGGGCGGACCTAAGTGAAGCTGATCTCCAAGGGGTCGACTTAAGCCAGGCAAATCTGCAACAGCTCAACCTCAGCGGCGCCAACTTGCAAAACGCCGACTTGAGCGGGACCGATCTCAGTCGGGCCAACCTCAACGGAGCGAATCTCCAAGGCGCCTCACTTCGAAACGCCATCATTACGGAGAATACCATCCTTGCGGACAAATGGCGCACGATTTGGACCCTTCAAACGACCAATCTAATTGTCGAAGGCTCACTCGCAGGACGCAACCTCCAAGGGGCCGACCTCGAAGGAGCGGAGCTCGCAGACCGGGATCTTAAAGGGGCAAATTTGGCAGGCGCCAATCTGGCAAGCGCGAACCTGACGAACGCCGATCTCGAAGAGGCAACTCTAAACGATGCCAATCTGGCAGGTGCCACCCTGGCAAGTGTCAACCTTGATGGGGCAAATTTGGCAAGCGCCGATCTAACGGACGCCAACCTGTCGCGGGCCAATCTCAGAGGAAGCAGCTTGAGCGAGGCGATCCTCGATAACGCCAACCTCGCTCGTGCCAACCTAAAAGACGCGGCGTTGACAGGCGCCAGTCTCCATCAAGCGGCTTTGAATCAAGCCAACCTTCTCGGCACCGACCTAACCGGAGCCGTCTTAACCCAAGCATGGCTGAAAGAGGCGCAACTTGATGGAGACACAGCAATTGCTGACAAATGGCGTCTTGTCTCGGAGATTCTCAACGAGCCGACAGATCACCGTAAGCTGAGCGAGATCGATCTCAGTAACGCGAATCTGAACGGTGCCAAGCTGCGTGCAGCAGACCTGACCGGGGCCAACCTAAACGGGGCCAATCTCAGCTGGTCGTACCTTTCCAAGGCAAAACTGGAAGGCGCCGAATTGGATGGATCAAACCTGATGCGAGCGAACCTATTCGGAGCTGCATTGGAAGGCACTGAGCTACTGGGTGCCAATCTTGAGGGGGCGGTCCTCGAGCGAGCTTACCTCAAGAATGCCAAGCTAAACGACAAGACGACTATCGCCGACAAATGGCGACTTGTTTGGGATATCCTAACCCATGAGGCCGCGGTGGAGCGGGACCTCAGCGGCGCCGACCTCAGTAAGGCCAATCTGTTCCAAGCGAATATGAAGGGCGTGCTCCTCGAAGGGGCGGATCTGGAGCAAGCCCTTCTTAACAATGCCGATATCCGCGATGCCAACGCATCCGGATGCAATTTTCACCGAGCCAATCTCGAAGGGGTTGATTTCGAACGGGCTGTGCTTGATGGAGCCACGTTAACCCGGGTTAACCTTGAGGATGCCGACCTCACAGAGGCCGATCTGATCGGAGTCAATCTCAGACGGGCAGACCTCCAAGATTCAGACTTAGAGCAGGCCGACCTTTCAAACGCAGACCTTTCATGGGCTGATTTACGAGATGCGGAATTGCAGGACGCGCTATTGGACGGTGTCACCACCAATGAAAAGACACTGTTTCCGCCTTTCTTCGACGGCTCTTAAAAAAACCGCCTGCTCGCAAGCATTCATCGGCAACGGGGCCGCCGAAGCCTGGTCCAGATCCGAGTTGGCGGCCAAAAACGTCGGCGAAAATTTGACTCGCAAACTTGCGGAGGGATGGTTGCCCAAGGTCGGGCGAGAAGAACGACGTTATTCATAGATTTTTTCCAAAAAACTCCTGCGACGCGCGCTAGCTTATGGAAGTGCGGTGACTTGTCACCGCTTTCCTTTTTCCTCCGGCCGTGGCCTTGCCGCATTATGCGGGCCATTGCTAACAAGCCCGAAGTCATCGAAACACACCGCCATTTCCACAGCGCCGACTCGCCCCGTAAAATAACCGGTGAAACTAAACCCGAAAGCGGCGGTAGGCACTATTTCACGGGGCACGTAGGCGCACTCCAAACGCTTCGCGACCTCTTTACGATCTGCCAAGGCCATCCCCCCGAATTGCTGAACGGCATTATTCTTAAGGGGAGAAGGCTGGATGAGGAAATACCCCCCGTAATCATAATGCCATTCGAAAATTCGGGAGAAAAGGTTTTGAAGCGCCCTTTCAGGGCTTTGTTGTGTGTCGGCGCCTGCACACCTCCGGGTAGTGCCGGCGGTTGCCCGCCGACACCCCCACAGATCCGTACGAGCAGATTTCGAGCATACGGTTCCTCACGTTTGCGGATTCGCTAGCCAGGTCAAAAACCCGACTACCTGTGTTG
>JAHEOI010000271.1 GCA_018610125.1 Verrucomicrobiota bacterium | reverse complement strand
GTCCTTGTGAGCGCGATTGAAGGCGGCCGGGAATGATCCGGCAGCCGCTTAGCCCATAGTACAATACGATCGGTAGCGATAGTACTTCGGACGACGATCAAATCGGACATGTAACCAATGCACTCCCCCTCCTGCCGTACTCACCCAAACGGGGCTATCGGCAACGATTGAGTGGAAGATCATCCCTACTCGTTCCCACAGCTTATCGATTACCGCCGCCGGCGCCGTTCTTAGAAATGCAAGAAGATGGGAATAGTCACTGCCTTCTGAAGGAGGGGTTGGCGCAACAAGGTAGGCATCACCCCCGAGATTGCTAAAGTCGACAACGGTATCTCGGTCGTAAAAGTGCTCGGAAAAGGGCATCGGATCCGGTCGCACTCTGGCAAGGGAGGGCGAGTCAATCACAACAAACTCGAACGGAGCATCAAGAGCGGCCTTTGTAACCGGTGGCGTTTCCCAATGGATTGCGCCATATGGAAGGTTCGATAAGTGGGACGAGAGTCCCTTCCTGAATTGGGAATCGGTCTGAAGCAACGAGTAAAAATCCGCAAAAGTCAAAGGGGACCTGCCCTCGGACACGACCACCCTTCGCCCTTCATATCCCGTCAGGTTGTCTTCTGTTATCCTCATGCCTCGGCGGTCTGAGGCAACGCCTTGCCAGCCAGTCGTTTGTACTGGACAACCTGCCTTTGTGCCCAGTCATCGGTTCTTCCCAGCTCCTTTGCCACGATCGCCGCGACCTTCGGCGCTATTTCGACGCTTGCTTCAACGTCGAGGAACAATGCCCGAAGACGACGGGCCAAGACATCCTCGACTGTGCGGGCCATCTGATGGCGCACAGCGGAAACCACTTCGGCTTCGGAAAAAGGGAGTGAGGGATGAAGTCGGCGTTCGGCCTCCGGCTGTTCACTTGAGACAGGTTGATCTTCGTCCTCATCATCGTTGTTTGAATTGCGATTCGGCCCGTCAGGACCCGGACTGGAGATGGCGAGCTTCTCGGTCACGCATTGCCGTTTCTTCAGTCGGCCCGTTTCGATAGCACGATCTATTGTGTCGGCGCCCATTTTGCGGTAGGTCGTCCATTTACCTCCCGCGACCGTGATTAAGCCGCTCAATGAGACCTCGATGCTGTGGTCACGGGAAATCTTGGACGTCTGGCCGGCTCCGCCTGCTTTGACAAGCGGACGAAGTCCGGCAAAGCAGCTCAGGATATCATGCGGCTCCGGGGTGCGTCGCAGGTAATCGCGGAGATGCCCGAGTATATAAGCGATCTCTTCGGTGCTGGGCGACGGGTCGAGAGAGGCCTCGGTCGTCGGGACATCGGTTGTCCCGGCAAGCAGCCGGCCTTGCCAAGGAATTGCGAAGAGGACGCGTCCATCCGAGGTCTTCGGAACCATAAGGGCTGCCTTGGACGATAAAAAGGATGCGGGCAGGACAATGTGGGACCCGCGGCTGTAGGTCATTATCGGCGGGGCATCGGAGTGATCGAGTCGACGAATGGCATCGGCAAACACACCGGTCGCATTAATAATGGCACGCCCCCGAATGGTGGAAACCTTGCCCGATTCCAAATCCTCCGCGATCACCCCGTCAACGCGTGATCCTTCCTTGAGGAGCTCACGTACCTGTGCGTAGTTGACCGCTTTTCCACCAAGCCGAAAGATGGTCTCAGCAAGCGCCATCGCCAATTGGGCATCATCGAATTGGGCATCGTAATATTGGATCCCCCCTTTCAAGCGGCTCGAGACCAAGTTCGGCAGTTGCTCCAACGTGGCTTGGCGGTTCAAGCGTCGGGACGGATCCATTCTCCACCGTCCGGCAAACAGGTCATACAGCTTGAGCCCGGCCAAGTAATAGGGGATTTCATGCCAGTGATAGGTCGGCACAATAAACGGCAGTGGCTGGACAAGCCCAGGAGCGTTGCGTACGAGCCGACCGCGTTCCTTTAACGAATCCGAAACCAGCGAGAGCCGGCCTTGGCGGAGATAACGCACGCCGCCGTGGATAAGCTTCGTGCTTCGGCTCGAGGTCGCCTTTGCGAAATCCGATTGTTCCAAAAGGAGCGTTTTGTATCCCCGCGCCGATGCGTCAACAGCCACTCCCAGACCGGTTGCTCCTCCCCCGATGACGATCACATCCCAGACGTGACCTTTCGCCTCCATTGCGCCCACGGCCTCCTCACGCTTCACCTTCGACCCATCCTTTCGCCCTTGAGACCGCTTTGAGCCAACCACCATAACGCTCGTCCACCAGCTTCGAATCCAGTTTGGGATGAAACTCGACATCTGTTTCCCACTGTCGAGCGATCTCAGCTCGACTTTCCCAGACTCCAACCGCCAATCCAGCCAAGTAAGCCGCACCCACAGCGGTCGTTTCGGCGATTTTGGAGCGAAGCACCGGCACACGTAAAAGGTCCGCCTGCAATTGCATAAGCAAGGTATTGCCACTGGCTCCCCCATCGACTCGGAGCTGTTGGATAGGGGTAGTCGAATCCGCGTCCATCGTCCGGAGGACATCCGTTACCTGGAAGGCGATGCTCTCCAATGCGGCCCGCGCCAAGTGGGCCGCGGTTGTCCCGCGACTGATCCCGCATATCGTCCCGCGGGCGTAAGGGTCCCAATAAGGGGTACCCAGCCCGGAAAAGGCCGGCACAAAATAGACGCCCCCGTTGTCCGGCACCTGACCCGCAAGTGATTCGATTTCTCCCGAGCTCTTGATAATCCCCAAACCGTCTCGAAGCCATTGCACCACGGCACCTGCGATGAAGATACTCCCTTCCAGGGCATACTCGATCCGATCTCCGAGACGCCAAGCGATCGTCGTCAGGAGATTGTGCTGCGAGCGTGTCGGCGACGTCCCGATGTGCATTAGCGTAAAGCAGCCGGTCCCGTAAGTATTTTTCGCCATTCCGCTTTGGTGGCAGGCTTGTCCAAAGAGCGCGGCTTGTTGGTCACCGGCGATCCCGGCAATCGGGATACGGGAACCGAAAACATCCGTATAGCCATGGATCTGACTCGAAGGGGAGACACTCGGGAGCATAGCCCTGGGGATGTCAAACAGCTCAAGTAGCTCATCGTCCCACTCGCCGGTATGGATATTCAAAAGGAGGGTCCGGGAGGCGTTGCTGGCATCGGTGACGTGACGGTTGCCCGAGCTCAAATGCCAGATAAGCCAAGTATCGACCGTCCCGAATAGAAGATCCCCCTTTTCGGCCTTGGATCGGGCTCCATCTACGTTATCCAGGATCCATTGTAACTTTGTCCCGGAGAAATAAGGATCCGGGAGGAGCCCTGTCTTCTGATGGATGGTTTCAGCTTCCGACCCTTGTTTCAGCCTTTGACACAAATCGGCGGTCCTTCGATCCTGCCAGACAATCGCATTGTAAATCGGCTCACCCGTTTGACGGTCCCATACCAAGGTCGTCTCCCTTTGGTTGGTGATACCGATGGCGGCGACATCCTCTGCCGTCAGGCCGGCTTTGCTTAACGCCTCTCGAGCAACGTGGATCTGACTCTGAAGGATCTCATGAGGCCGATGTTCAACCCAGCCCGGGCGACTGTAAACCTGATTGAGCTCGGAATGGGCAACACTGAGTGGCGTTGAGGTCGGGTCAAAGACGACCGCCCTTGAGCTTGTCGTTCCCTGATCCAGTGCCAGGATTGATCTCATCTATCGGCGAACATAGTAAATTGAGGCCCAGGCTGAAAGAAAAAATGATAGCTGTTCGTCAGATCCCCCGCGTTCCACATGGGAAGTCCCCATCAGGTTCCTGCCGCTACCTTTTTCGACTCAACAGACAAGTCTACTCGGGCAAGGGAGCGGGAAAGCCATGCGTCTTCCAATCCGGGTGATTGAAGATCCGTTTGTCCGTAAACGGATAGTCATCCCAAGGATTCTTTCCCTGCATACGTGGGTCGTTATGAGCCTCAAGGTAATTTGTCAATCTCTTCGCCAAGGAACGGCGGATCTCCTTGTACTCCGGATCGTCAGCCAGATTATGGAGCTGCCCCGGATCGTTTTTCATATCATAAAGCTCTTCGGCAGGTCGGCGGCCAAAGGCTCGCAGGTTCCAGCACGGTCGGGGCGATGTCGGTCAGGCTGACAAAATCGTCGGTGGCGCGGTCGCCCGGTATGGCTTTGGGATAACGGATCGCAAGCGGAACACGCGTGCCACTGTCGTATAAATTGGATTTGGATCGTGGCATGGGATTCCCGTGATCACTGGTCACGATAACGAGCGTCTCCTTTAGCTCGCCCCTTTCCTCCAAAAGCTTCAGCATACGACCGAGATGCCGGTCAAAATGCTCGATTTCCAGCCCATAATCGAGGATTTCTCCGCGTGTCACAGCGTTATCCGGCAGGCACCTCGGCAAACGCGCCTCTTTCAGTTTCTTTCCGGCCTCTTTCCAGGCTCCTTTATCATAGTTTTGATGAGGCTCGCTTGCCCCA
Organism: Verrucomicrobiota bacterium; assembly: GCA_018610125.1. Lineage (GTDB taxonomy): Bacteria > Verrucomicrobiota > Verrucomicrobiia > Limisphaerales > JAHEOI01 > JAHEOI01. Next base: position 1,361 of record JAHEOI010000271.1, on the reverse strand, counting down.
TATTCGGGCGAGATCCCTCCTGCCCACAGACCAGACCAAGGCCCCCAATCAGGGTCGCGATGACGGACAAGACCGACAATAAGGAATGATTTCGTTTCATTGATTCTCTAACTAGAATGTCTTGGATTACATGCCCTTCAACGTCGGTCAAGCGGAAGTCGCGTCCTTGATAGCGATACGTTAGGCGCTTGTGGTCGATGCCGAGCTGTGCAGGATCGTCGCGTGCAAATCGTGCACGCTGACAGGGTTCTCGACGATGTTATAGCTGAAATCATCCGTCTTGCCATAGGTCATCCCACCCCGGATTCCGCCACCCGCCATCCAAACGGTGAAGCAGCGTGGGTGATGGTCACGCCCATAATCATCGGGACCGAGCGTGCCCTGACAGTAAACGGTCCTTCCGAATTCGCCGCCCCATACGACGAGCGTTTCGTCCAGCAAGCCGCGCTGCTTGAGATCCTTGATCAAGGCGGCAGCCGGTTGGTCAGTGTCCGCGCATTGGCGACAGATCTGACTTGGCAGGCGCTTATGCTGATCCCAGCCGCGATGGAACAATTCGATGAATCGCACACTTTTTTCGGCAAGACGCCTTGCCAACAAGCAGTTTCCGGCGAAGGTGCCCGGTTTACGGGCGTCGGGACCGTACATATCAAGGATCGGAGCCGGCTCGGTGGACAGGTCAGTCAATTCGGGGACTGACATCTGCATCCGGTAAGCCAGCTCATACTGAGCGATACGTGTGGCGATATCGGGATCCCCAAAGTCTTCCTGCTTCATTCGGTTGAGCGCCCGGACATCATCAAGGATGCGACGTCGCGTGTCGGAGCTCATCCCTGGCGGATTGGAGAGATAGAGCACGGGATCACCTGAGGGACGAAACTTGACGCCTTGGTGCCGGCTAGGAAGAAAGCCGCTTCCCCAGAGACGATTGTATAGCGGCTGCCCGCCACGACCGCTTCCCTGGGACACCATGACCACGAAGCCCGGCAGGTCTTCGTTCTCAGATCCGAGTCCATAGGAGAGCCATGCCCCCATGCTCGGCTGACCGGCTCGCTGGAAACCGGTCTGAAAGTAGGTGATCGCGGGATCGTGATTGATGGCGTCGGTATAGACTGAGCGGATCACACACAAGTCGTCGGCGATTTCGCCGTGGTGCGGGAGGAGCTCGCTGAGCCAAAGGCCGCTGGCACCATGTTGGTGGAACTTGAATAGCGAGGAGGCGACCGGGAGCGATTCCTGACCTGCCGTCATCGTGGTCACACGCTGGTCTCCCCGGACCGAATCCGGCAGCTCCTTTCCATGCATGTCTTGGAGGCGAGGCTTGTAATCGAAGAGGTCCATTTGAGCGGGGCCTCCCGACT
>JAHEOI010000270.1 GCA_018610125.1 Verrucomicrobiota bacterium | reverse complement strand
TCCCCGAGCGATTGGATGGCCACGTTGAGCGCTTGCCGGAGCGATCGCTGGATGGCGAGGTCGACAGTCCCTCGCCAATTCTCCGGAAGCCGCCTCATGCCGGCCTCAATGGGACGTCCTACCCGATCGGCGGCTCGAGCGATGAAGCTCGGGGATTCAAGATAACGCTTCGCCAGCATGAGGTCCCGGCGGTCCGCATCCTCAACCTCAAATGGCTCAGCTCTTCGGTTGGCTGTCATTGAATTTGATTTTCAAGATTTCCATTCCTGAATAGAGTTACGTTATGAAATATCGCACCATTCGCAAGACAGACTTGAGTGTTTCTGAGGTGGGCTTTGGACTTTGGACGGTGTCGACTGGATGGTGGGGGAAATTTACCGACGGTGAGGCTGTGGATCTCATGCAGAAGGCCTTTGACCAAGGGGTCAATCTCTTTGATGCGGCCGACACGTACGGTAATGGCCGGAGCGAAGAGCTATTGGCAAAGGCGTTTCCCCATCAGCGGGACCAAATCGTCATCGCGACCAAGATCGGATACGATTTCTATTCCAACGAGAGTCAACAACGGGGACAGCGTGAGCTGCCACAGAATTTCTCGCCGCAGTTCATTCGGTATGCGGTGGAGCAATGCCTTCGGCGGCTCAACACCGATTACATCGATCTCTTGCAGCTTCACAATATTCGCCATCCGCATGTTGACGATGACGCGATTTGGGAAACGCTGGCTGCGCTGCAGCAGGAGGGGAAGCTTCGGTATTATGGTGCCGCGCTTGGGCCGGCAATCGGTTGGCTTTACGAAGGCGTCGATTGCATCCAACAACGTAATCCGACTGTGCTGCAGCATATTTACAATATGTTGGAGCAGTACCCGGGCAGCCGGCTGCATGCCGCCACTTATGCCAAGCTCTCTTCTCCCGAGGCCACTGTCGATGACCTGCCCGAGCTGAAGCATGGGCAAATGGAGATCGAGCCTCAGTTGGACACCAATTTCTTAATCCGGGTGACCCATAGTTCCGGGATGCTCGAAGGGCATTACACCGAGGATACGGTCTTTCCTCCGGGAGACCATCGCGCGCACCGACCACGATCCTGGCTGATTAACGGGCTAAAGAAGATTCGGACATTGGAATTCCTGACCGGCCAGGAGAGCGGGCGCACGTTGGGTCAGGCGGCATTGCTCTGGCTGCTGGCTGAGCCGACCGTCGCTTCCTGCCTGCCCAATATTTATGATGAGAGTCAGATCAATGAATTTGCTGCGGCACCCGATAAGCCGGCACTCTCAAAGGAGGAGCTCGATCGAGTGGCCGAGCTCTATTCCCGGAATTTTGGCGTCGAGGAAGAGCCTGCCAAGTACAAGGGGACGATGGAACGGGCGACTGTCGAGCGGTAAAGGCGACGATCTCATTCTGAATGACACGCCGCCGACACCAGGGAGGTCGTCGTGCCTCCAAGAGCGGCCGTAAACGAGGCGGGTCTTCAAAGAACAATGCCTCTCTTGAATGGGGCGTTGTGTATTGGGGGCTCGCCTTGATGTTGGCCGGCTTTCTCGGCTGGCTCGTTTGGGCCGGCGGGGAAGTGCAGCTCCAAGAGGAGGCGCGGCACGATAATCCACCTCTCAGTATTGACGTAGGGAGTGTTTCAACGGCCTCCGTTTCGAATTCTCAATTGCAGGAAGCCGATTCCGGGAGCCGTAAGCAAGCGAAGCCGGATGAGCAAGCGCCTACGGAGGATCAATCATCGGAGACGGAAGAGGGAGCCCTCTTATCCTCGAAGCGGAAAAGGATTATTCGGTGTCAAGTGGCGTTGGCACGAGAGGGGATTTCACCGGGGCCCATCGATGGGTATTGGGGAGCGCACACGAAGTGCGCTGTCGAAGCCTTTCAATTTCGAGAGCGGTTGGGAGTCACGGCCGAATTGGATCGAGTGACTCAAAAACGGCTTCAAGTCAGTGATCCGGTATGGCGGAAGTATACCGTCACACGGACCGATCTCGGCGGCTTGACCTCGGTCAGCTCGACTTGGGTGGGGAAGTCGAAACAGGAATATTTGGGGTACGAGTCAATTTTGGAGCTGGTGGCTGAAAAAGGGCGGGCGACAACCGGCCTGGTCAAAACGGTGAATCCCGATATCGAATGGGATGCCGTGGAGCCCGGTGCGTCGATCCGGATTCCGAATGTCGAGGATCCTTCGGTCGAGGCGAAAGCCGGCTTTCTTCGGATCAAGCTCGGCAAAAAAACATTGCAGGCACGCAGTGAAAGCGGTCGATTGCTGGCCCATTTTCCGTGCAGTATCGGTCGCCGTGCCCAAGACAGGCCTGTGGGGAAGCTCCAGGTCGAAGTGGTCGTCGAAAATCCGAATTACCGCTTTGATCCGGAGGTATTTCCGGAATCACCGGAAGCCCGGAAGCTCGACCGGGTCCTGATGATTCCTCCCGGACCGAATAATCCGGTCGGGACTGCTTGGATCGGCTTGGATCGGCCCGGTTATGGGATTCATGGCACTCCCCGTCCCGAGAACGTCGGGCGTACCGAATCGCATGGATGCTTCCGCTTGGCCAATTGGAACGCCGAGTTTCTGCTTCGTCTGGTCGAGCCGGATATCCCGGTTTATGTCGAACCATAGAATCTAGCTATGCGATATCGGTTTAGCCTGGAAAGCGAGGATTCTCGGCATCGGCGATTGCCCGACAAATTGATTGTGGGTCGTCGCTATGAGGAGACCGAAGTGCCGATTTTGCTTCGCGTGCTGGGATTCTTGGTCTTTTTCCGAGACGGGTTACAGCTTCAAGTCAACCTGCGCCAGGAGACGATCCCATTCATGCCCGATCTTGTTCAGCTCGATTATGCCCTTGTGCCGCGTTTTTGGGCCGAGTGTGGCGAATGTTCCTTGAAAAAGCTGGACAAATTGCGGGCTAAATTGCCCCGTGCCGAGCTATGGATTTTACGCGGCTCCTTTGAAGAAGCCGAATTGTTGCGTGCCGATATTGCCAAAGCCAACTTAAGGCGCGGTCGATTCAATATCCTCGGCTTCGACAGCGAGATGATCGAGGAGATGAGTCGTTTGCTTGAAGGCAACAACCATATTCATTGGGTCGGCGATGTCAGCGAGATCGCGCATGTGCAATTCGACATGAATGGGCTTTGGTTCGATTTCCCTTACAAGGTCATTTCGATTTAGCGATAGGAAGGAAGGGAGCGTTTGTTCCCTGATAAGGGATCCATTGGCTCACGTGGCGGGCACATAACGTTGAAATAGGAGCGCGATAAGAAAGAGTCCCGGGAAAACCGGTGTCAGACCGGCGTTGGCTCCCACCACAATGAGCGCGTCCACGAGCGTGATGCCCGCCAAGAGCCCGGCAACTGTCTGTCCGATTCGAGGTGTTTCCCGGCCGAGTGTGAATCGCAAGCATCGAACGATCCAAGCGAGCAAGAGAACCGAGAGCAGGAGCGTCGGCACGAAAACGCTGGTGCCGTTAATAATCCAGACCAATAGAAAGGGGGTGGCCAGTAATACCAAAGGGCCATATTGCATGGGTCCGGGCATGCTCTCCCGTCGCGCCAGGTAGCTGAGTCCGACGACATAAGCTGCCAGGACAACGCCGGCCCAGACGACAATCCCGTTTTCGGTCAAGGGGACGGCCGCCACCGATCCGGCGACCAAGTAGAGCAGAAATCGGCAGGCCGCAATGATCACCGGAGCGAATGAGATCGATTTGTGGACCGCGTCATAGAGGACGATGCACGCCATCAAAACGAGACCGAGAATGCCGGTCGTTCGACCGAGATAAAAAAGCGCGGCGATCCCGAGCAAAAGCAATCCCCCGCCGATGCCCCAGACTGCTTGACTGCTGATGGCGCCGGCAGGGATCGGCCGCTCACGGCGATAAGCACGGTCAAACGGCTCGTCAAAGGCGTCGTTCAGAAACATTCCCCCGAGATAAAGGAAAGTGGCGCCGACGCAAAGGAGGACAAATGGATTGAGGGGACCTCCGCCCGCGATCAGCCACGCCGCCAAGCAATTGGACCAAACGGTCGGTAGGTTGGAAGTCCTTCCCAGGATCAGCAGGCTTTGCCAGGTTCCCGGTTTCCGATCCGTCGCGTTTTCAGTGGTTACCATGCTCGATAGCCGTTGACGGGGATCATTTTAGCGAAGCGTGGTTTGGGGGGCGAGCGCTGTCAATCCAAGTCTTATGCCGGCCAAACCCCGGTTTGTCCGGTCGGTTTGAAGAAACGTTTTGGTAACGTCACGGAACCAGGCCCCGTTGTCGCATCCGCGCCAATGTCCATTGGTATTCGGCCACCAGTTGCTCGACCACGTTGCGACTCTTTAATTCGGAGGGCAAAACCTCCCAGGTGTAGGTTTCCATCTCGATGTGAGAACAAAGGTCGGGTTCCGTCTTGAGCAGATCCAAGACTCCTAAGATATGGTCGGAAGTGGTCTCAAACGCGCTGTTTGCCGGTGAGTGGAGGGGGACATGGAAATGGATTCGCCATTCTTCGGGTTTGGGCTCATGATTTTCGGCGAACTGCTCCAGCGCGACGTGCAGATCCGGGAACCGTTGAAACCCGCCATTGGATTGCCGCTCGATGACTTGGTGGAGGTAGCTGCTCCGACTAAACGGGCGGAGGGCCTCACAGAGTGAGGCGGTCGGGCGTGCCTTGATCGCCGAGCTTAAGTGAATCTTGCTGATGAGAATGCCCGCTTCCTTGAAACGATTGATGGCGGCTTGCGGCTCTTCGTACTCCACGGCCAGATGGCAGGTGTCGTAATTGACCCCGAGATGACGCTTCAATCGTGGATCTTCAGGTCGTTCTTGTTGCATCGATTCGATGAAATCGATGGTCTCTTGACTGGTTTCCAAATAACAGAGGGGCTCCGGCTCCAGCCCGAGATGGAGGTGCTGTCCCGAATGATCGCTCAGATAAGCGATGTGCTCGACAACGTCCCACAGATTGGCCCGCATGGCCCGAGCTTGGTCTCGGTTTTTTATGAACGGCTTGTAAGAGCAAGGGACGGTGCTGACACTCCCTTCCGCGTCCGGAGGCAATAGTTGGGCCAACAGGTCAAAGAGGCGCTTTGTGTAATCAACGCGAGCCTGGGTGGTCCAATCCGGGATATAGGCTTGCTCTTTGACGCGGTCGCCATGAAATCGACCGAAGGGAAAGCCATTAATAGTGAAGATATAGCAATGGTTTCGAGCCAGCCAATCTTGGAAAGCGCTCAAAGATGCGGGCTCACTAAGCTCTCGGGAGGCTTGATCACTTAAGCGCAGCCCGATGGCGTAGGGCCCTTCGGGACAGACCTGCTCCTTGACCGCCAGGGTCTTCTCTTCAAGAGCGGCGAATGTTTCGCTCCAACTCTCACCTCGGTGGATGTTGGTGCAATACGCCAAATGGAGATCGTTGTTCAGTTTCATCCCACCATGCTTTTTAACCCCGTTACGTCTTTACGACAAGGATTAGCGAGGCGTTGCCTGGAGACTGTTCTAGACATGCGGCTCATCGAAGCCTTGGGTTGCATTCAAGGTTGTCTCTCTACGCCTCGCGGATTTTCCGCTTCGCGGAAGGGAAAACGAGACATCTTCTCAACGCCCCGCCGCAGATTCCTTGTGCCCGAAATTCTTGGCGGGCGCAACGGGAAAAACTTGACTCAAATCGGTGCGGTTTTGATACTCGAGCAATCTAGTGGATCTGAGCAGAGTGTAACCGGTTCAGGTTGAAAACCATTTTAACGGGGAGATAGGTATGATCAAACGTTTCGGTGTCTTAATTGGCGTCGCATTGGGGCTCTCGGTTTCCGCCGGGGGCGCAGAGAATTGGCCGCATTGGCGGGGACCGAATTACAACGGGTCAAGCTCGGAAAGCGGGCTGCCCGCTCGGTTTTCCAAGGATCAAAATGTCCGATGGACCGCGGAGATGCGGGGGCCGGCCGCGGCCACGCCGGTGGTCTGGGAGGATTATGTCTTTATCAGCTCCTCCCATCCCAAAACCCAGCGGTTGCTTGCGGTCTGTTTCGATCGGAAAACCGGGGAGAAGAAGTGGGAAGACGTTGTTAGCAATCTTGGCGTGAGCCAACGATCTAACCAGCAGAACACCTATGCGTCCCCCTCGCCGGTCACCGATGGTAAACGGGTGATCTTTTTTTACGGCAACGGCGACATGGTGGCGTATGATTTGAACGGTGAGGAGCTGTGGAAGCGCAACATCGAAAAAGATTATGGCGAATTCGCCTTTCTTTGGACCTTCTCGAGCAGCCCGCTGCTTTACGACGGGAGGCTGTACCTTCAAGTCCTTCAACGGGATGTCCCGGTTAATGGCCACGGCTTTAAGAACAAGCCGAACAAGTCGTATTTGTTGGCGTTGGATCCGAAGACCGGCAAGGAGCTCTGGCGTCATATTCGCCCCTCGAAAGCGGTGCAAGAATCTCGAGAAGCCTTTACCTCTCCGATCCCGCATACTTACCAAGGGCGATCCGAGATTTTGATCGCCGGAGGCGATGCGTTGAGCGGTCATGATCCCGACACAGGGAAGGAGCTGTGGCGATGGGGGACATGGAATCCGAAGCGAATCACCCATTGGCGACTCGTTCCGTCACCGGTCGCGGGAAAAGGCCGGATCCTGGTTTGCGCGCCGAAGCGCCAGCCGGTTTATGCGATCAAGGCCGGCGGCGAAGGAATCTTGGATGACTCGGCGGTGGACTGGGTCAGTGAAGCACCCAATGTGCCTCCTTCGGGAGCGGTGGAATGGATTGATGAAAAAGCCGTGCCGGAAGGGCCGGTCTCGAGCGATGTCGCGACGCCGCTCTTTTATAAAGGCTACTTCTATGTTTTGTTTGGTAATGAGAAGACGCTTTCCTGCGTGAAACCGAAGACCGGCGAGATTGTTTGGTCCCATGAATTTGATAGCCGGGTCAAGTTTGAGAGTTCACCCGTGGGCGCGGATGGCAAGATTTATTGCGTCAATTGGAAAGGAAAGGTCTTCGTGACGAAGGCGAGTGACGAGTTTGAGCTGTTGCACACCGCGGATATGGGCGAGCCGGGCGATTCGCGGGTTCGTTCATCGGTCGTGCCGGCCCAGGGCGACTTGCTGATCCGCACCGATCAGACACTCTATTGTGTGAGTGATCAAGAGCTGGCGAGTAAGTGACATTACCTTACAAGATCTCGACATTACTCTATTGCTTCAATCGGCATGATGAGATCCTGTTGCTGGAACGGGTAAAGGAGCCGAATCAAGGTTGCTGGAGCCCGTGCGGCGGGAAGTTGCGGACCGAAATCGGGGAGTCACCGCATGCGTGTGCCCGTCGAGAGGCTTGGGAGGAAATCGGGCTTCGGATTGAGGTGAGGGAGCTTCACCTGACCGGGATCGTCAGTGAGCATGGCTATGAAGGAAAGGCGCATTGGCTGATGTTCCTATTCGAAGTGCTGCCGAAGTTGGAAGCGTTGCCGCCGCCCCATCGAGAAGGCCGTTTCGGGTTCTTCCAGTCGGACGCATTGCAGTACCTAAAAATGCCGAAGACCGATCGCGAGTGGATCTGGCCGCTCTTTTGGAAGTACCGGGGAGGATTTTTTGCAGCGCATTGCCATTGCCATGACGACGAGCGACATGAGTGGATCATTGAAGAATCCTTCCCCGGACGGATTCATTGATCTTCAAAGCGATGATTATTTTATGGAGCAAGCCCTCCGCCAGGCTTACCGGGCCTTTACTGCGGAGGAGGTGCCGATTGGCGCGATTGTTGTCCACGATGGCCATATCATCGCTCGGGCCTACAATCAGGTCGAGCTGCTGAGGGATGCCACGGCCCATGCCGAAATGTTGGCCATCACTCAGGCGGAAGAGGCCCTCGGAGATTGGCGTCTCACCGAGTGCGCGCTTTATGTCACCAAGGAGCCGTGTCCTATGTGTGCGGGGGCAATGGTCAACGCCCGCCTCGGGCGGCTGATCTTTGGCGTCGGGGACCCTAAAAAAGGCGCGGCCGGCGGGGTCCTTAATCTTGTTCAAATGGAGGTGTTCAACCACCAATGCGCTACAACAAAAGGGGTGCGCGACAGCGAGTGCCGCGCCCTGTTGCAGACCTTTTTTACCAAGCAGCGGCAAAAACCCTGATCGGGTCACGCCTTCTGGGACCAGGCGTTAAGAAAATTTCTACTTTCCTGTTCCGCAAAGCGGAAAATCAGCGAGGCGTAGACAGGCGACCTGGAATGCAATCAAAGAGCTCGCCTATCCACATGCCTCGAATGGTCTGAGGTAACGCCTCGCTAGCTCACGCTCATCAAGGAAACCCGATGATTGTTTTCGTCTCGAGCAATCCCTTGTGCGCGTTTATCCAGCACCCGTTCCCCATCGACGCAAAAGAGATAATGGTGGTGCCCGTGTGGCAAATCGATGTCCGCGGCCCATGCTCCGTCGGGTTGCCTTGTCATTGGATTGGCATCCACATTCCAGTCGTTAAAGTCGCCGATAACCGAGACCGCCTTCGGCTCTTCCTCTGGATGGTAGAAAAACCGGATTGGTTTCTTCATCCCCTTCGAACGATAATCAAGTGGTTTAGCTCGTGTATCTGCCATACTCTTAAACGAGTTTCCTATTTCGCGGTCTGTCAAATGCTTATGAGATGTGAGGCCGCATATGCGGGAGTTAATCCCAAAATCTTTTTGTCTGATAGGGACGTCTTCCCCGATGTCCTACACGCCCGAACCTCCCAAAAAAATGAACCTCCCTGATAGGGATGTTCTCCCGGACGCCCCACTTCTCTCTTCTCTCGTGGTCCCTCCGTAAACCCAAGGACCTCGAGTACGAGGTCCTACCACGCCCAAACCTCCCAAAAATGGACCTCCTTGGTTCATTTCTGAACAGGCTGTGAATCCCCGTTCGGCCCCTTTGCCTTCGGCACGGTAGAAACGAAACGGACAGGGAGATCTGTTTTCGGCACCGCCGCAAAGTGGAACGGGTATGTCAGTGCCTGGGTGGTGAAGGCGCCTTCGGGCGGTGTTTTTTCTTGAATCGTGACCTGTACCGCTTTTTCCGGGAGCTTTCTTACCTGAGAGATTTGGATTTGGTAGCCGCCGGTCGACTGCTTCCCCATGGTCGCAACGATGACCATCTCCCGGTCGAAATCGACTTCCGGAGCGGACGGTTGCGGTGTGCGTTGGGAAACGTGCCGGCCCCAAAGCTTGTCCCATTCCTCTTGGGAGCGTATTACCTCCCGCAGCGGCTGGCGAATGCCGCTCGAGGTCCCTTGCGCCAAGTCCCGCATCGTGAGCGTTTCCGGTTCTTTAATCTCGTCGGGAGACGAGGCAATTTCAGTCTCACGGTTAGCGCATCCAACCAGCAGCAGGCCCAAAAGCCCCGAAAAGAGCCCAACTACCCCAACGTTCAACATTGACCGGATCCTCCGGTCAAATAATGAAGGGTGATCGGTCTGCTCGCTCTGAAGCCGCGTCGACCGGGCCGGTTTTCTCCATTCCCTCTTCTGTTCGGCCATGCTGGTGGCACCTTCAATTCCACCGGGCGAGTTTCGATCGGACGAGCAGTCATTGGCTAGGTCGGACATCTTCTTGTAGTCCTTTTTAGGCTGGTCTGTTTTGGAGGATCATTTCCCGGTTTCCACCTTAATCAGGCCGTTGGCGACAGCGAAACGGGTCAATGCCGCCACATCGTGGAGATTCAACTTATTCATGATATGGGCACGATGGACTTCGGCGGTCTTGGTGCTGATGTTGAGCTTCTGAGCGATCTCCTTCGTCGTGTAGCTTTCGGCGATCATCTTAACGATCTCGCGCTCTCGGGAGGTGATTGATTGCAGCGAATCACCTTGCCCGCCGCGAATCATAAGCTGACGCATGATCCGGACAACCTCGGCGCTGAAGTAGGTTTGGCCATGGATGATCTGATCGATTGCGCTCTCCAGCTCGGCCAGGCTCGCCGTCTTTTCAATGAAACCATCCACCCCGAGCTCGACGGCCCGCTTGACACGTGCCGAGGATTGGAGGCCCGAGAAGACCAGGATCCTCGGTTGCACCTTTTTCCGCTTGAGCCGCTCGATTAACTCTTCCCCGTGAAGGCTCGGGAGCACAAGGTCAAGAATTAGCAGATCCGGCTGATGTTTGAGGCATGATTCATACGCCTCCATTCCATCGCCGACCGCTCCAATCAATTTGAGGGCGGGATTCGATTCCAACACCTGGCTGATTAAATCGCACAGCAGGGTTTGATCCTCTACAACAAGTACCTTGTGCATGAAGTGCTTCGTTGATGTTTTCTAAGGGGAAATCGGTTCACACGCCGGCATCAGCTTACTTCCCCGTTTATAATATTTTCTCTTAACTGCCAAAAATGTCAATCAGCGAGATGAGCGAGGCAACCTGCGGCACCGCCAACAGGGGCAAGTTAGCGCCTATGCCCGCCTCGCTTGGGTTTTTACTTGACGGCTTTAGCGATTCCAAGTGCAATGCAGTTCGGAAGTTAAGAACGGAGAACGCGCAGTAACGAATTAACGGACATCAGAACATCATGGCAGAAGCCTTTCCAAACATCCCGAAAATCCCTTACGAAGGACCGAAGTCGAAAAATCCGCTTGCTTTCAAGCATTACAATCCGGATGAGGTCATTGAAGGCAAACCGATGAAGGATCACTTTCGGTTTTCGGTCGTCTATTGGCATACCTTCCGCAATTTATTGACCGATCCGTTTGGGGCCGGCACGGCTATTCGACCGTGGGACGACGGAAGCAACAGCGTCCAAAATGCCCAGCAGCGTGTCCGAGCGGCCTTCGAGTTTTTCGAGAAGCTGGGGGTTTCTCACTACGCATTCCATGATCGGGATGTCGCGCCGGAAGCCTCGACCCTCCGGGAGACGAATCGGAATCTCGATGAAGTCGTCAAGGTCTTTAAAGAGGAGCAGCAGCGGACCGGGATCAAGTTGCTATGGGGAACGGCCTTCTTGGTGGGCAATCCGAGATATGTCCACGGCGCGGCAACGAGCTGCAACGCCGATGCCTTTGCGTTTGCGGCAGCTCAGGTCAAGAAGGCCTTGGAAGTGACTTATGAGCTCGGCGGCGATGGCTATGTCTTCTGGGGAGGGCGTGAAGGCTATTCGACCTTGTTGAATACCGATTTGAAGCGGGAGCTTGACCATTACGGTCGTTTTCTCCGGATGGCGGCCGACTACAAAAAGAAGCTCGGATTCAAGGGGCAATTCTACATCGAGCCAAAGCCGAAAGAGCCGACAAAGCATCAGTACGATTTTGATGCGGCAGCCTGCTTGAATTTCTTGCGGCAATACGACTTGATCGACGACTTTAAGCTCAACATCGAGGCAAACCATTCCACCTTGGCAGGGCACACAATGCACCATGAGATGGAATATGCCGCTGCCGCCGGGAAATTGGGGTCGATCGATGCGAATATTGGGGACCCACTGCTCGGGTGGGATACGGACCAGTTCCCGACCGACATCTACACAGCAACCCTTTCTATGCTAAGCATCCTTAAGATGGGTGGATTTGTCACGGGGGGCGTCAATTTCGACGCCAAAGTGCGCCGCGAAAGCTTTGAGCCGGAAGACCTTTTCCACGCCCATATTGCCGGAATGGATTGCTTTGCGGTCGGACTCAAGGCGGCTGCCGCCATCCGTGCCGACGGGCGATTGGACGAGTTTATCAATCAGCGGTACGGGTCCTGGAGTGACGGGGTCGGTGCCGAGATCGAATCCGGCAAAGCCGATTTCGAATCGCTCGAGAAATACATGCTCGAGAAAGGCGAGATCGATAAGAATAGCAGTGGCCGACAAGAATATCTTGAGTCGGTCGTCAACGACCTCATTTATCAAGCCGCGGCGGCCAAATAGGGGGGCTTTGATAGGGACTTCGCCCCCGGTTGCACCTCCTCCTGATAGGGACCTCGTCCCCGAGGTCCTTTTTTTCTTTCGGAAGAAGGCGTCGGGAAAAAAGAGGGACGAAAAGAAGTGGGGCGCCGGGAACAGCGTCCCTATCAGGGAATCGGACCTTCAGGGAAAGCTGAGGTGACCGAGGGCGAGCAGCCCATAGTAGGTGTATTCGCAATCGAGGGTTTCATCGGCCCAGTACCCATGGAAGCCACCCTCATTGGTCCATAGGGTATCGATAAAATCGAGGCAAGGCTCCTTGACGGAATCGATCGGGGCATTGAGTCCGCCCAACGCATGAAGGGCGGTCGCGGAGGAGAGAAGATCCGGCATCGGCGCCTTGGGGGTCGCGAGAAATCCCCCTTG
>JAHEOI010000269.1 GCA_018610125.1 Verrucomicrobiota bacterium | reverse complement strand
GGGATTCCGGAATGCCCCTGTCATCCCCGTTTCGAGTCAAACCGGTGAAGGGATCCCCAAGCTAAAGGAGAATTTGGACCAGCTAATCCAACAGGTGCGGCATCCGCACGATCCCCGTGCGTTCCGTGTCAATATTGCCCGGGTCTTTTCCCTCAAGGGCATCGGGACTGTGGCGACGGGCGTACCGCTTTCCGGGCAGCTTCAAGTCGGAGACACCGTGGAAGTCCTCCCCGGCGGTCTCCGATCAACGATTCGCGACCTCCAAACATACCACCAGCCGAGCAAGCGTGCCTGCTCGCACATAAGCTGCGCTTTCAATCTCCGCGATGTCACGTCCGACCGGCTACATCGTGGAATGACCCTGGCCGCTCCCGACACCTACCTTTCGACCACCTGTGTCATTGGGACATTCGAAAATGCTTCCGATTCGCTCAAGCTGAAATCCCCCATGCAGGTCAAGCTCCATTCCGGCACTTCAGCCATCCCGGCCAAGGGGCAGTTAATCGGTCAAAGGGAGCTTCCCCCCCAAGCAAGCACCTTTATCAAGCTAACCCTGGATGAGCCCCTCGCACTGGCGGCCGGTGATAACTATGTCCTCCGACAAGCTTCGCCGGCCATCACCCTTGGGGGCGGACGTATCCTCTCGGCAAGTCGTTCCCCCGGGCAACGGGTCACCGGCACTATGCTGCCCCAGCTTGAGCTGGCCAAGGAGGCGCTGGAGCAAGGCGATTTCTTTCAAAGCGAGCTGATGGCGGGACCGGACATCCTCGCTCCACGGGACAGGCTCAAGGCGCTCACTCAGCTCCCCGAGCCCTCAGCCTCGGAGGTCATCAATGCCAAAGTCGCCGACAATAGCCTTCGCTCGCTTGGAGCCGACCTCTACCTCGTCAATGAGCGAACCGTCCAGCTTCGGAATTGGGTCAAAAAGGTTTTACAGCGCTACCACCGGTCACATCCGTATACTTGGGGCATGACCCCGAGCCACCTGACCGAGCGACTCCAAATCCCACGGCATGCCGCCAAAAATCTCGTCGACATCTTGATCGAAGACCCCGCCATCACAGTCAAGCACGAGCACCTCGCCCTCGCCGAATTCAAGCCGGCTATCAGTAACCGGCAAATCCAGTGGCTGAACGCAATCGAGAAGCGCCTGCGTCAATTCGGCACCAACTGCCCATCGCAAGGGGATCTTATGAGCGAGCTCGCAATCCCCTCGAGTGACTTCAAGGTGCTGATCCGACTCCTTGTCGAGGAAGGAAAAGTCTCGCAGATCGGCAAGCATCTCGTCTTGACCGAAGTCTTGAACGATTGCCGACAAGCCCTCCTGCAGCTCTTTGAACAAAATGATATCGTCGAAATCGCCCCGTTTCGGGAAGCGACCGGCCTGAGCCGCAACCTCGCCGTCGAGATTTTGGAGCAATTCGACCGTCAAGGGCTTACCCGCCGCGTTGAAAACGGACGCGTCCTCGTCCGCCAAGACCGAGCGTAATCACCGCTATCGGGAATATTCAATGCTGGTTTGGCATCATGTGCTTGGTTGAGATGGGAAATTCGGCAAAATCTTGGTTGGGCACATTCGATTTGAAGGCTATTTTGAGGATAGGCTGGGACAGCAGACAAAAACGCATCAACGATTTCGGGAATCCTATGACCGTCAATCAAGCAAAAGAAAGCGTCAAAACGGCAAGAGGCCGATTCATGTTGGGCCATTCTCGGCTCTCGCAAAGCTTGCAGCGTTTTAGCGGGCTCCTCTTGGCTCTGGGGGCTCTCAACATCGCTCCCTTCACTATGGCTTCCCCCTCTCTTGAAGTCGGCCGGCCCTTCCCGGATATCATTCTCCCCTCGCTGGAAGATGGCTCAGCCATGTCAATCGAGCAGTTTCGAGGTGAGAAGCTTCTCTTGCACATATTCGCTTCGTGGTGAGCAGGCTGCCGAAAGCATGTGCCCGGGTGGCACAGCCAAACGAAATCGCTCGAGGAGTCTGGGAAGCTTCAAGTTGCCGGGTTGATTCAGGAGCAGCATCCTCAGCGTTGCCGGCTGTTCATGCAATGGAAACAGATGGATTGGCCGGTGATGGTCGATTCTTTAAATCTGCTCGGCGTTACCGCGGTCCCGATCACCGTTGCCATCGATGAGCACGGGATCATTCGCCAAATTCGCCCAAGCTTTGAGGCATTTAAGGAAGATTTTCTCGGCCATGATTTTAAGAAGCCGGACCCCCTCCCTTCCCCCGAGCCAGCCGCTCCACCAAGCCTTGAGAAGCGGCGGCAAAAGGCCGAATCCGCTCAAAGCGCAAAGGCTTGGCGACAATTGGGTCAGGCATTGGTCTTATGGGGAATGGATAAAGACCTAAACGAAGCCATCACAGCCTACCAACAGGCGATTGAGCTCGCGCCGGATCACGGACCCGGTCACTTTCAATTGGGCGCCGCTTATCGCCGGCGATACGAATCGACCTATCGAAAGCCCGCTGACTTTCAGCACGCAATCGAGCAATGGGGTGCGGCACTGGACATCAATCCGAACCAATACATTTGGCGGCGACGCATCCAACAGTACGGACCTCAGCTCGACAAGCCGTATCCGTTTTACGACTGGGTCCATCAAGCCAGGGAAGCGATTCGTGGTCGCGGAGAAACCCCGGTCGAGCTAAAAACGAGACTGACCGAAAGCGAGCTGGCCGAGCCGGCGAAAGCCATCAAAAACGCACTCGGCGGTGAAGGGGAGCCCGATCCCAAGGGACGGATCCACCGGGACACGCAGGGATTGATTCAGACGGAGACCGCGGTTGTGCCGGCCAAGGTCAAGCCAGGTGGGTCAGCACAGGTCCACGTGGCCTTCCGTCCCAACAAAGCCCTTAAAGCCCACTGGAACAACGAGATGGAGGACCTAAAGCTCTGGGTTGAGGCACCTGAAAAGTGGCCTATCCAAAAACGGCTTTGGGAAGTTGAAAATCCGGCGAAGCCAATCACCCGAGAAACCCGCCGCATCGAGCTTGAGCTGGGAATACCACAATCCGCCGAGCCCGGGTTAAAGAGAATCCCTGCCTACGCCCTCTATTACGTCTGTGAAGATGTCAACGGCGCTTGCCTCTACCGTCGGCAAGACATCTCGATCCGCGTCCGGATCCGAGCGGACTAAGGGTCTGGAAAAAGGACAGAAGACGGAGGACCGGAGGGGCTTCGAAAGGGGAGAAGGAACCCGGAGCTTGCGGGCTTGCTGGTTGGCTCTCTTTTCCTCACCCCTTCCGAGGGGAGAGGATTAAGGTGAGGGGTTCCGCTGAGGACGGCGTTCCTATCAGGGTGGACCACAGGAGTAAGAGCCTCCTTCTCTGATAGGAGCGACAGTCCACCCACGGCAGGGACAAAATCAGCGTTGCCGCATTGCCTTCTTTTGTCTATTATATCGGTGTTACTGTCGCACGATTGACGAAGGCGAACGTTATGCCATTCTGGAAACCGGATCCAACATTCTATCCCTCGCCCAAGATGGCGATGAAGGCTCCGCGAGAAAAGCTGGCTTATGTTGCCGGGCTCAACCCAGACGGGGATCAGCGGCCGGACGCGTTATTGGTGGTGGACGTCGATCCGAGCTCGAGCACTTACGGTCAGCGCGTTGGCCAAGTGGCCATGCCCAATGTCGGAGACGAGCTGCACCATTTCGGATGGAACGCATGCAGTTCCGCACTCTGTCCTTATGCCCCGCATCCGCACTTGGAGCGCCGATACCTTCTGGTCCCGGGAATCCGCTCCTCACGGATTCATATCATCGACACCAAGGCGGACCCTCGCAATCCCACCATCGAAAAGGTCATTGAGCCCGAAGAGCTCCATGCCAGAACGGACTATTCCCGGCCTCACACTTTCCATTGCGGCCCGGACGGCATTTATGTCAGTGCCCTCGGCAACCCCGAAGGAGATGGTCCGGGCGGCATCTTTCTATTGGACCATCAGAGCTTTGAGGTCTTGGGACGGTGGGAGATGAACCGGGGGCCGCAGTACCTGGCGTATGATTTCT
Organism: Verrucomicrobiota bacterium; assembly: GCA_018610125.1. Lineage (GTDB taxonomy): Bacteria > Verrucomicrobiota > Verrucomicrobiia > Limisphaerales > JAHEOI01 > JAHEOI01. The sequence continues at coordinate 968 of JAHEOI010000269.1, read as the reverse complement.
GGTGGCATCTGGCCCATGACACCTTGATCACCAGCGAGTGGGGAACTCCCAAGATGATTGAGGACGGCGTTCAACCGGAGGCACTCCTGCAGGCACAATATGGTCAATCATTGCATATTTGGGATCTCCCAAAGCGCCGCCACCTTCAAGCGCTCCACTTAGGAGACAAGGAGCAAATGGTCCTCGAGCTCCGTCCCGCGCACGATCCGACAAAGACGCATGGGTTCGTCGGGGTCGTTCTCTCGCTTGAAGATCTTTCGGCCTCGGTTTGGACTTGGTATCGCGAAAACGGGAGCTGGCACATTTCGAAAACGATCACGATTCCGGCGGAGCCGGCAGAGCCGGATCAGCTCCCACCGCTCCTCAAAGACTTTAAGGCCGTCCCTCCCTTGATTACCGATATCAATCTCTCTTTGGATGACAATTGGCTTTATGTCTCCTGTTGGGGAACCGGCGAGCTCCGTCAATACGATGTCTCGAACCCGTTCTCCCCGAAATTCACGGGATCCATCCACTTGGGAGGCATCGCTCGAAACGCAGCGCATCCGAGCCATCCGGACCGCCCTCTCAACGGCGGACCTCAAATGGTTGAGATCAGTCGCGACGGCAAACGAGTCTATTTCACCAACTCGCTTTACTACGCTTGGGACCAACAATTTTATCCCGAAGGGATCAATAGCTGGATGGTGCAAGTCAATGCCGGGCCATCGGGCGGCCTCGAGGTCGATCCCGATTTCTTCCTCACCTTTGACGACTATCGAGCACATCAGATCCGGCTCGCAGGAGGCGATGCCTCGTCGGATTCCTACTGCTTCCCATGAGTGAGCTTGGGCCCTGGTTGGTAGTCTGCGGCCTTGGAGCCTATCATGGGATCAATCCCGGCATGGGATGGCTTTTTGCGGTGGCATTGGGCCTTCAAGAGAAGAGTGCCGGCGCCATCGCTCGCGCGCTGCCCGCCATCGGCCTAG
>JAHEOI010000268.1 GCA_018610125.1 Verrucomicrobiota bacterium | reverse complement strand
CGCCAACATAATCCCCCACATTGTCGGCGATCGTTGCGGGGTTCCTTGGGTCGTCCTCTGGAATGCCCGCCTCGACCTTGCCGACCAGGTCGGCGCCGACATCCGCCGCCTTGGTGAAGATCCCTCCACCGACGCGGGCGAATAAGGCTTGAAGGGAAGCCCCCATCCCGAAGCTGAGCATCGATCCGGTGATGACTTGTAAATGGGGGATACCATTCTGCGAGGCATCACCGATGGAGGTGAGGAACAGGAACCATATCGATATGCCTAGCAGCCCGAGGCCCACCACGAGCAGTCCCATGACAGCGCCGGACCGGAACGCCAAGCGGAGGCCTTGATTGAGGGATTGGCTGCATGCATAAGTCGTCCGATTTGAAGCGCGGGTGCCGGTCCGCATCCCCATTAGGCCGGCCAACGCGGAGAGGAGCCCTCCCGTCAGGAAAAGCAGCGGGGACCAGACATTGAGGACATGCAGTTTAAACGAGAGAAACGCAAGGATGCCCGCAATGATGAGAAAGACAACGGTAACGACACGATATTGCTGGTTGAGGTAGGCCAGGGCCCCTTTCCGTACATGACCCGCGAGGGTAATCATCGTCTGATTGCCCTCATTCTGACGCATCAATTGACGGAAAAAAAAGCCTGCAAAACCGAGTGCAGCGACGGCGGTAACCGGAGCTATCCAAAACAGTAAATGCATAATGTCGAGTTATTGGTGTCTTTAGTGTGGAAATGCTGTCAACGCGGATCGCCACCAGTCAAAGTACTCTCGTTCCAGGACTTCCCGAGCTGGAAGGGGATAGAAAAGGATTCGGGAGGAGTCCCCCAAAAAGAAGCCGGTTTCGATGGTATGGAACAGGAAGTTATGATGAAGGTATCGAATGACGGTTTTCCCCGTTTTGTAAGGGCTCGACTGGGCTTCCTTTAAACAATCGCGTAGGTGATTGATATCCGGATAGGGCAAGTCCTCGGTAGAGCCGGTTTCCGGATTCGCAGCGAGATCGCCCAACCGAAGCTCGGCAAACACGAGCTTGGGAACCGAAACCGGGCGCGAGACATCGGTGAGCCATCTGCTGAATTCAATGGGGTCCAAGCGGCTCGCGATCCTAGGCGTCACAGGGCAAAATTCTTGGTAAAGGTGAAGTGAGTTGCTCGAGCTTTCCTCGACCGGCTTCGAATCGAGGCCCAGGGTGCGCCCGTCCGGAGTGACCAAGTAGAGCCGCCCGAATGCCTCGATTGGAACCTTTTCCAAGACGCGGTAGACACTTAGGTAGACCGACCTTCGCGGGGTTCCATCCGGGTGCGGGACCGAGCGCTTCTCCAGCTCTTCAAATGGGAAGAGCTCGCGATCCAGCATGTCGGTGATCTCAAAGAAGATTGCGGAGCCTCGGGTCCGATTGCGGGGGCCAACAGCGTAGTAGGTCCCGAATTCCTCCGGCGGCAACATCGAAGCGATCAAGGCTTCCGGAATAAGCGAAAGGTAAAGTCGCATTGATTGCGTTGAAACTTGGTCTGTCATAACGCTCATCTTTCACTTTCTATCTTGGACCGTTTTTACCCCTGATGAAAGTAATTGACTCCTCATATTTTGTTCAGGAATGAACCGTTATTGCCTGCGGCGTATGAGGTGTAACGCAGACCGCCCGGTCTGCCGATCCTTACTCCCCGCATCCATCGACGGCAGGCTCGCCCGCCCCAGCCAGCAGCCGCTTATCCGCGCTAGAGCCTTGAAAGGCCGAAATTTGTTGAAGATGAGTCAAGTTTTGGAATGCCTTCGCAGAGGCGAAGGCGCGGACCGCAGCGGAGTGCGGTCCCTACCGCAACAGCGGCGGTAGGGTATGCAGTCCGCTGCTGACCTTGATCGTATTCATGGCTCGAATGGTCGGAGGCTCTGCCTCGCTAGATGTCGCATACCCGAACGCCGTGCCGGAGGGCTCCGAGCTTATCGTCCCATGTCGGGATAAACTCCTGAGCGACGTAGCCGGTATATCCTGTCTCAAGGATGGCTCGCATGATAGCGGGGTAATTGAGCTCTTGGTCCTCATCGAGCTCGCCGCGCCCGGGGACGCCGGCCGTGTGGTAGTGACCGATAAAGTCTTGATATTGGCGGATCCGCCGGATGACATCGCCGTTCATGATCTGGACGTGGTAGATATCGAAAAGAAGCTTCATATTGGGAGAATCGACCCGCTTGATCAGGTCGATGCAAAAGTCGACATCGTCTCCAAAATAGCCGGGATGCCCTTTCATGGGGTGCGTGTCGTCCCGAGTGTTGAGGTGCTCGAGGCAGAGATTGACCCCTTTCTTCTCCGCGTCCCTTATCACCTGTTTCCAGCACGAGACACAATTCTCGGCGCTTTTTTGGTCGCTGATACCGGACTCGCGCATGCCGGTGAACGTGATGACGTTTTTGGCCCCGTATTCGGCGGCAACATCGATTCCGTCCCGAAGCTTGCTGATGCATTCGGCGTGATTGTCGGGGTTGACGGGGCCGGTCTTAAAGCCGTGACTCCCGACGATCGCAATCTCCATTCCGAGCTCCTTGATGCGCGGATAATGTTGACGGTCGATACCCTCCATTGCCGGCATGCGCATCTTGTGGCAGGCCGCAATGAGCTTTTTCGTCGGCATGGGATTAAAGCACCATCCCATAACCGATTGCCGGATTCGCCCGTTTTGGATGTGGTAATCCTCATCCGGGATTGCCTCGGTCGGCTGCTTGCCTTGGAGATTGGTATGGCTGCCGAGGATCAAAGCGCTGCCGGAAACACCAAGCCCGGTGCCGAGAAATTGCCGTCGGGATAGTCGATTGCTCATACGGCAAGAGGGTAACGAAAAAAACGCCGGAATGCAGCAACAATATTGGGCGCCACCATAATGGGAACAATCCGGTCCTCTGTCTCGCCGTGGCCGCCTGCCGAATTTACAGCGCCGACTCGCCCCGTGAAATACGGGTGAAAGGAAAACCCGAGAGGGACGGCGGGCACTATTTCACGGGGCGAGTCAACGCACTCCAGATGCTTCGCGACCTTTTTCCCGGTTCTCCCATGCCTTGGCGCAATGAGGCAACCCCTCGCTACGGTTGGCTGACGATCATCTTACCTTGCATCGTTCGCCAGTGGCCCGGGACGGTGCAGATGTAGGGATAGCTGCCCGTCTGCGAGGGCGCTTCGAAATAGATCGTTTGCGATTGGCCGGGCTGAACCAAGGCGGTATGGAAAAGGACCGCATCGGTTTCCGGGATGTACCCCTTTTTGCGCGCGCGGAGCCCGAGCTTGGTAGCCTCTCGGGCGACCGAGCGTTTGCTCCCGGGACTTACAAAGACCACATTGTGAGCCAGATCGTCGGCATTTTTAAAAACCAGTTTGACGCGGCTGTTGCGGGGCACCGTAAAGGAGGGCATGTCGTAACGCAGGCCGGGCTTGGTTCCAAGCTCGATTGTCACGTTGGCGCCATCTCCCCATGATGCCGGCCTTTCGGTCACCATCTTGTCGGTTCTCAAGGAAGTCCGCTCTTTCGGCGGATCTTCTGTCGGTTCCGTGACCGGTCCGGGGAGCTTCTGTGGGGACGTCACCATTTCCGAGTTGCTCAAGGCTTTTCCTTCGGGGATCCGGTTCAAGGTGTAGTAGCCCGTGTCGTGGGCCAACGGCTCGCCCTCTTGGGACTCGATGCCGGATGTCGTGATTTCGTGAATGTAGTAGCGGCGCAAGCTATCGATGGCGATCCGAGCCTGCTTCCTATCGGAAGAGAGCTTGACGCCGCGAATCGGGCAGGATTGGTGCCGTATGGTCGGGCTGCCATAATCCTTGTGATACTTGTAAGTGAAGCTTTGGACCTGGTAAGCGAGCGGATTTTTTGCGGTGGCCGCAGCGACGGGCTTTGTGAAATGGAGGACAAATCCGTCCGGTTGCGCTCGAATCGTTCGGATCTCGAAGGGGACTTTCTCGTTCCATCGGAGCCGCTGCAATGGGACGTGCTCGCCTTTTGCCGGCCATCCGCGGTCGGTATAGCCCAACAGCATTGACCCGTCGGGGGCCCAGACCTGGCGCACAAGTCCGGCTGCCAGGCCATCTTGAAAGGCGAAGACCACCCCCTGATACTCGCCTTTGACTTTCTCCAACGAGACGCGAAAGAGACGGTTCCGGCCTTGGTCGCCGACAAACAACTGTTCCGAGAACGGACCGAATCGCCCGTCTGTCGTGTCTGCGAGGATATCCAGGGTGGCGGTGCCCATGATTCCGTCCGGAAGCCATACCGCAGGGAGCTTGAATGCCGGGATGTCGGTGGCGACCTGAAACATTGGACGCCCGTCGCCGGGGATGTCCTGGGGACCTTGCTTCATCGTGACCGGCGATTTCGGCTCGTCTTTCCAACGGAGGCCGGCGGGATGCCCCAAAAAGTCCCCTTTTTCAACGTGACTGATCCAGCCCGAGCCGATCCACCGCCCGTCATTCTCCGAAATGAACATGTCACCGCCCGCATTGAGACCGAATCCCGCCGGTGCTTTCAATCCGGTGGCAAACGGCTGTAGGTTGCCTTGCGGCGAGACAAGGACGGTCCAGCCCCTCCATTTCACGAGGCTGGAGTCACGAGTCATCCCGCCGCTAGGGGAGTCGAGGTTAAACGTAAGCCAGAACCGTCCATCAGGCAGGATTTCCGGGCCGTAGCTGTAGGCGTGGTGATTCCCCGACATCGGCCACGCGACCACCGTTTCATACAGGTCGGCTTGGTCATCGCCGTCGGTATCCGCAACTCGCGTCAGTTCGCCCCGCTGGGCTGCGTAGAAGGATCCATCTTGATAAGCGAGCCCTAATGGCTCTTGCAAGCCTTGTGCGAAGCGATGGTAATGAGGTATGTCCCCGCTTCCCGACGTCGGATTTTCAACCAGCCAGATGGCCCCATGGCGGGTTGCGACCGCGAGACGGTTATCGGGAAGAATGGTCATGCCGCCCACCTCCATTGAAATATCGCTTGGCACGGGGATCGTCGAAAGCTCGTAAGGCTGAGCCCGGGCTGAAGCCATGGCGGCGACGACCACTGCAGCGACGACCAAACCTCGGAGTGAGATAAGCGTGAGAGCTGTCAAATTGAACCGATCACGCCGCATAAGAGCCCTTCACCAAATAATGGAATAATTCAAGCTTGCCGGAGCACTGCCGGGCGGGATCCACGCCAGCAATCGTTTGCGTTTCCGGAATTCTCGAACGGTCAATGTTATTCGATCCTGAGGCGGGATCGATAGGTAATAGCTCCGCTTATTGATGCTGTAGAGCTCTTCCGAAAGCCTTGAAATGGCGTCGGCGCCCGCCAAGTGGATCCGAAGTCGATCTGGAGGGTTAGGATGGGAACCGTCGATCTCAATCCTTCGACGGAGTGTTCGATAATGTTTTCCAGGGCGGATTTTGTCGGTCACTTCCATGTCGTGAAACCGATAATGAAAGGTCGGCATGTCGCTTGGTCCCAGTCGGTAAGATTGAAACCGGAGAGCTGTTGTATTGGGCGAATCCGGCCATTCGGCTTTTGGGGAGTCAACCGTGGTCAGGAGCGGTGCCGTCGGAAGCTCAAGGACGCTGCCGAGCGGATCCGGCTCATCAAGCAATCGACTATTCGGCTCCATACCTCGAGATTGCCAAATCGGGGTCGTGTTCAAGAATCCGCCTTTCCAGACCTGTATCAAGTTGGCATGCTCAAGATTGACGGCATAATGAATGCCTTGCGGATGCCCGACAGAGACCACCTTCAGCAGCTTGTTCCCTCGGTGACGCATGTAGCTTCGAAAGACTATGGGATCGGTCTCGGGAGTAAGGCGGTTGAGTCGGCTTGGCATGGCCGGGGAGTCATTCCCTTTTTCGACAGCGGAATCGGTTGTTGCCGATTGCTTTCCCGGGTGCTTGTAGCAAATGTTGCGAATGGCGATCGAGCCGGAAGCGTGCTGAATAACGATCGGGCCCTTTTTGACCTCGTTTTCAAAGTCGGAGCTTCTACTCGGTGCCGGTAGAGCGATTCCTTCGTGTATCAAGGTCCCATTGAGAAAGACTTGGTCGAACCGGGCGCTTGCAATCTTCTTTCCGGCGGTGTTAAAGCGAGGGGCGCGGAAACGGACACGAAGGGTCTGCCATAAACCGGGAGCGCGGCACACGTTGTATCTTGGAGGTTTGCCCTGGGGAGGGGCTTCGTTGCGTGTGCCAAGCGCCGAGTCAAAGAGTAGAGCGCCGCAATCGGTGATGTTGGCGCGGTCGGTTTCCCAGCTTTCGGCCAGTTG
>JAHEOI010000267.1 GCA_018610125.1 Verrucomicrobiota bacterium | reverse complement strand
ATTGGAGCCCGAGCTGCCGATTTGGAGGGAGCTCCGTCGGCGCCACGTGGCCGAGCTCAATGGCGAGCTGGCCGCTCTCAGGAGCGATCAGCGGGTGATCCTCTTTTGCCATGACCCGACAGCGTTGCCCTTTCTGGCGGAAGAGACGCTCATCGGAGAACGTTGGCATCGGCTTGAGGTGACTGTGATCGGCCATTTGCACAGCCCTCTGATCCTCTGGAAGAGCAGGCTTCTGGCGGGCATGCCGACGATTCATGGGCTTGGCAATACCGCCCGCCGACTCAGTCGGGCCCTCAATCAGGCGCGCCATTGGTGTTCGTTCAACGTGAAGCTTTGTCCCTCCTTGACTGGGATCCAGCTCTTACGGGACGGCGGTTATTACTTGCTTTACCTCGATCCAAGTGGGGAAGTCTCTCCCGAATTCGAGTTTGTCAGCCTGGAGTGGTGAGAACAATATTAAGGAGGACCGACACGGGAAGCGCTGGATGAGCATAGGGTTGCGGCAGCAGGTCCGCGTATTCCGCGTATTTGTGAAGTGAAGATGTCAGAATCACAGAGGGCGCGGCTCCCCCGACAGGGCACGCCATCCCTTTGCGGGAGAACCGAAAAATATAGGCCGAAAAATCTAGGGTAAAGAAAATGGCGGGAGTGGCGGGGCTCGAACCCGTAACCTCTGCCGTGACAGGGCAGCGCTCTAACCAATTGAGCTACACCCCCACCCGCAACGTGTCGATAAGGTATGTGTGGAATCGGCTTGTGTCAATGCCAATTCTTAAAAAAGCCTTAAAGAAATCTCGCCGAGCCACCTGGCCCTTCTCGGTTACGAGGCTAGGCTCACGAGCTTCAAGGTTGTCTGATCCGGGTAACAAACGCCAAGGAGGTGGAGGTGGGGGACCTCGCGGAGGAACGTGTCGTCACCCGAATCAGCACCATCTGACGCTACTGCTTTGCTCCGAGCGTTGTCAATCGTTGACCAGAGCGATTTGCACTTCGTCGAAGCCGGGTCAGTGACAGCCACAGCCGGACTCTCCGCAGCAGCCACCGGACAGGTCATCCTGGGTTGGCAAGCGCCCCAGCTCAAAGGTCTTGGAAAGATATTGGTTGATGGACTGTTGTACTTGCTGCATCTCCCGTTGGGCCTGGAGGAAGTCCCGAGTGACCGGGTTTTCGTCCAATGCCTGCCGGTGTTGCTCGAAATCTTGAATTTCCTCGTCGGATAGGGACTGCCCCATTTGTTGCTTATGATTGAGGGCTTCACCCTTCTCGACCACAGTCTGGTATTGGGCCTTTGCGTCCTGATCTGCCATGAAGGCATCGATGCGCTTACGGTGCTCTTGGAAGTTGGGCTCTTCCAAAATCGTCTGACAGAGCTCGAGGGTCTTGCTCTCGATGCTGTCTTGTTGCGCTGTTCCTCTTTCCGCTGTTCCTGTTGCGTTGGTTGCCGACATAAATCTTTCTTGTGATTCAGTTTTCGGGCTGTTGTTTCAGCCGTGCTCTTTGCCCCCCAATACAACACAAAGGCCGCGGTTTGACAAATTTTGGTGAGGGTCGGACCTCGAGGTCGACACCTACTTCCCTATCAGGGAAGACGAAAGGATCCGCCCCTAAAGGCGTTGTTTCCGGAACAATCGGCGGCCTCGACTCAGATTCGAGAGGCTTTTTCTGGCGAGAGGCCGTGGGCTTGGCTTGCCATAGGAGGAGAAATACTGGATGGGGAGACTGGTCTTGGCTTTAAGACGCGATCCTAAAGCCCGTCCATGCGCTCGGGCACGGCCCTCCCAAATCGAGCATTTGGAGCACACCCATTTGGGATTGGTGATCAGGCTGGAGGGTGACGATGACGCTTCGCCTTGAAACTGCTTCATAAAGGAAATCGATGAAGGAGGAAAGTGATCATTGCAGACTCTGATAACCAAAATCGATCACTACCGAGCCTCGGAATAGGGTAAGCAAGGGGGTAAGCAAGGCCATTGGCTACCAACAGAAAGTAGCGGCACGTCTGCTTACGTTTGCTCTTCTTTGCGATGGAATTGCATTGCCATTGCATAACCCGGCTCAATCACCGTAAGTAACTCTTAGGTTAAGAGAGCGGCAACGATTGGTCAAGAGGTAACGAATCTTCCCTCTTAAACGTTGTCCGTGTTATTGGGCGAAAGCGCTATGCCACTGAGTGACGCATTGATAGAACGATTGCAACAGATTGTCGGCAAGGAAAATGTCCTTGCCGAGGCCGAAGACTTGATTCCGTATTCGTTCGATGGTACGGCAGCGCTTCGCCAACGCCCCGACTGTGTCGCGTTTGTTCGAACACCGGAGGAGGTCGCCGACGTTTTGAAATTGGGGAACGAGACCGGCACTCCGATCGTGACGCGAGGGGCGGGCACCGGCTTGAGCGGGGGGAGCCTCCCTTCCAAGGAGGCGATTGTCATGTGCACAGTGCACATGAACCAGATTTTGGAGCTGGATCGGGCCAATCTGACACTCTTGGCGGAGCCCGGGGCAACAACACAAGCGGTCGCTAAGGCGGCCGAGGAAGCGGGCCTGTTTTATCCCCCGGATCCCGGCTCGATGAAAATCTCGACGATCGGCGGCAACGTTGCCGAGAATTCCGGCGGTCTCCGAGGGCTCAAATATGGGGTAACCCGTAATTATGTGATGGGGATGGAAGTGGTCTTGCCGACCGGCGAGATCACATGGCTTGGCAACAAATGTGTCAAGGATGTCGCAGGCTATTCCTTGAAGGACTTGTTTGTCGGGTCTGAAGGCACATTGGGAGTGATCACGAAAGTCCTCTTGAGGCTGATCCCCAGACCTCGTGCCAAGAGGACGATGGTGGCGACGTTTGCTCGGATGGACCAGGCCGCCGAGGCGGTCTCCGCCATCATTGCCGATCATATTATTCCATGCACTTTGGAATTTCTGGACCGGACAACGATTCATTGTGTTGAGGATTACGCACAAATCGGGCTGCCTTTGGATTGTGAGGCGTTATTGCTCATGGAGACCGATGGGCATCCAGCCGTGGTGGAGGAAGAGGCCGAAGAGATGCAACGGATCTGTCGAGAAAACCACTGCAAGGAAGTACGGGTGGCTCAAGATGCCCAGGAAGCGACCCGCCTGGCAAGTGCGCGCCGCTCCGCGTTTTCCGCGTTGGCGAGGGTTTGTCCGACGACCATCCTGGAGGATGCGACCGTCCCCCGAAGCGAGCTGGCCGAGATGGTGCGTTTTGTCGAGCGCGTGGCGAAGCGGTATGAGCTGAAGATCGGTACTTTCGGCCATATGGGCGATGGCAATCTCCATCCGACGTTTCTGACGAATGAGAAGAACGCGGATGAGATGCATCGTGTCGAAGAGGCCTTTAAAGAGATCTTCGAAGAGGCGATCCGGTTGGGCGGCTCTATCACCGGCGAGCATGGCGTCGGCCTGGCCAAGAAACCGTTCCTTCCTCGGTTTGTCGGAGATACCTCGATGCACGTCATGCGGCAATTTCGTCAGACGTTGGACCCGAATGCTATACTCAACCCAGGTAAAATCTTTGATTGATCAATGGCGGATTCCGATTCACATCTTAAGTCGCTCGATTATTCTGTTTTGCAACAGTGCATGCATTGCGGCATGTGCCTGCCGACGTGTCCGACCTACGATGCGACGCGTCTGGAGCGTAACAGCCCTCGTGGCCGTATTGCGCTGATGCGAGCCATTGCCGACGGCGAGCTTGAAGCGACTCGGACCTTTGCCGAGGAGATGTACTTCTGTCTGGGCTGTCTTGCGTGCATGACGGCTTGCCCCGCCGACGTCAATTACGCAGAGCTGTTTGAGCATGCCCGGGCCGAGGCAGAGAAGAGCGGCGAGCTGAAATCCGTTAAGCGGCGTCTTATTCGCGGCGTCACTTTGGAATGGCTTTTCATGGATCTGAGGCGATTGCGGGGACTCGGGCGGCTGATGCGGCTTTATCAACAATCGGGACTGCAAACCTTGATTCGTCGAAGTGGCGTCTTGCGCTTGTTACCGAAGCGGATGCGGGAGCTTGAGGCGATGACTCCGACCATTGAGAAGGCGTTTTCGGGGCGATTAATCTCTCCGTTGACGCCGCCGCGGGGCCAAAAGCGGTATCGGGTCGCGGTATTGACAGGGTGTGCGCAGGATCTCGTCTTCAGCTCGGTCAATCGCGATACCGTTACGGTGCTGAGTCGGAACGGTTGCGAGGTTGTGACGCCGGCGCAACAAGGCTGTTGCGGATCGCTCCATGCCCATAATGGGGAGTGGGAGTATGCTCAAACGTTGGCACGACGTCAGATCGACCAATTTCCGCCGGGCGAATACGACGCCATCATTTCGAATGCGGCAGGGTGTGGCTCCCATTTGAAGCATTTCAGCAAGTTGTTGGCTGACGATCCGGATTATTGCGAGGCGTCGAAGGAGTGGGACAGCAAGCTTAAGGATGTCCATGAGTGGCTGGTCGAGATCGGGTTTGAATCGCCGAAGGTGAATGGGTCGGCTATGGAGACCCAGCATGTCACTTATCATGAAGCGTGTCACCTTTGCCATGGGCAACAGATCTTCAAGGCGCCGCGGACGGTGCTCAAAGGGATTCCCAATCTGGAGCTGACCGAACTGGCCGAGAGCACTTGGTGCTGCGGTAGCGCCGGGATTTACAATTTGATCCAGCCGGAGATGGCGACCGATCTCCTGCATCGGAAAGTCGGGCATATCCGCAAGACCGGTGCCGATGTTGTGGCCACCGGCAATCCCGGATGTCTGCTTCAGATTATCAACGGCTTGGAGAACGAGCCGCGATCGTATCGCGTCGTGCATCCGGTGACCCTTTTGGCGGAAGCCTATCGGCGCGAAAAGACCGATGTAGTAAGCGAGGGAGCCGAAACGCTCCAACCGGCAAGTGTGGGGCATGAAGTCGCGCAGTGAAATTATTGAGCAATTAAAACGGCCCGGAATCGTTGCGGTTGTCCGAGCCCCGAGCTCGGAGCACGTCATTCCGTTGTCGGAAGCGTTGTTGGCCGGGGGGGTGAATGCCGTCGAGATCACGATGAGCACTCCCGGGGCGATTGAGGGGATCCGGCAAGCCAGGCAACAATTGCCTGAGAAGGCGCTTGTCGGAGTGGGATCGGTGACGGATACCCAGACGTGCCGGGCTGCCTTGGATGCCGGAGCGGAGTTTGTGGTCAGTCCGATCCTTCGGACAGAGCTGGTGCCGATTGCTCATGAATGGGATCGACCGACAATGATCGGGGCATTTACTCCGACCGAGGCCCAGCTTGCGCACGAGGCCGAGAGCGATTTTGTGAAGATCTTCCCTGCCGAAGTGTTTGGAGCCCGCTACATCAAGAGTATCCGAGCTCCCTTACCTCATTTACGGATCGTTCCGACCGGCGGCGTCAACGTGGATACGGTCAAAGATTTCTTAGACGCCGGCTGTGCCGCACTGGGGGTGGGCTCCGCCCTTGTTGCCAAAGATCTGTTGGAACAGCAGGATTGGCAGGAGCTGACGCGCCGGGCCAAGGCCTTCGTGGAGGCGGTCAACCAAGCAAAACAGTGATGGCTGGCGGCGCAGTGCCATAAGTTAACGAGAACGCCTCCTTGATAGGGACCTCGGGGACGAGGTCCCTATCAGGCTGGACAAAAAAGGGCCCCTGTTCCAACATAGAAATATGGCACAAACACCATCAACGATGTTACCGCTAGGCACTGTTGCGCCGGATTTCCAGCTACCGGATCCGGATGGGAGGCAATACTCGCTGGCTGATTTTAAAGAGGCAAACGCTTTGGTTGTCGTCTTCATGTGCAACCATTGCCCTTTTGTGAAGCACATTCAGCAACCATTGGCCGAACTGGCGAGGGAGTACCAAGAGAAAGGGGTAGCTGTGGTGGCCATTAATTCGAACGATGTCCAGAACTATCCCGACGACAGCCCGGTCCGGATGGCGGAGGATGCGAAAAAGTTTAACTATCCGTTTCCGTATCTGTTTGACGAAGACCAATCGATCGCCAAGGCCTATCGCGCCGCCTGCACGCCCGACTTTTACGTGTTTGATAAGGACCGGAAGCTTGTTTATCGGGGCCAATTTGACGATAGCCGTCCCGGTAACGACGTCCCGGTGACGGGGAAAGACCTGCGGGCCGCATTGGATTCGGTCTTGGCCGGGCAATCGGTGGACCCGGACCAGAAGCCGAGCATCGGATGTAATATTAAGTGGAAGGCCGGCAACGAGCCGGACTACTTTAAGTGAGCGGCGATCGATTGCTCGGAATCGAGATTGGGGGTACCAAGCTGCAGCTCTTAGTCGCGGGGGTGGACCTGGATCCAGTGACCCGGCGACAGTTTCAGGTGAATCCGGATTCCGGTGGGCAAGGCATCCGGGAGCAACTTGAGCCGGAAGTCGAGGCGCTTGTTAGAGCGTATTCGCCCGCTGCCATCGGTGTCGGTTTCGGCGGACCGATTGATGCGTCCGAAGGTCGGGTGCTCCTCTCTCACCAGATCGAGGGGTGGACTGACTTCCCCCTTGTGGAATGGCTGTACCGATGTGCAGGCTTGCCGGTTTATCTGGAAAACGATGCGAATACCGCTGCCTTGGGTGAGGCGCTGCACGGGGCGGGTGCCGGGCACGAACCGGTTTTCTATGTCACTCTGGGGAGTGGGGTCGGTGGTGGTTTGGTGACTCAAGGCCAAATTTACCATGGTGCGTTGCCGGGGGAGGCTGAGATCGGCCATATCCAGCTTGAGCGGCAGAGTAGAAGGGCCGGCACGACTGTCGAGTCTCGTTGCTCGGGGTGGGCGGTCGACCGAAAGATTCGAGCTCGAAAGGATGCCTATCCAAGCAGTGACTTAACCGAGCGGGTCAACCGAGAGCCGCCGGGAGGAGAGGCCCGGTTCCTGAAGGAGGCGGTCGACAGGGGGGATCCGTTCGCCAAAGAGGTACTGGAAGAAACAGGTGAGGAATTGGCATTCGCGCTTTCTCATGTTGCCCACCTCTGTCATCCGGAGATAATCGTCGTTGGCGGCGGACTCTCAATGGTTGGCGAAGTGCTTCAAGTGACCGTCGAGAGGCATCTGCAGCGTTTTCTAATGGAAGCGTTCCTGCCCGGGCCGAAGATTCAATTGGCACAGCTCCGGGACCTAGCTGTCCCGATCGGAGCGATCCTCGTGGCACGCCAGAGAGGAGGGGATTTGCCCGCGAAGGGCGCCGATTACGCGAAGTAACGAGGAAAGTGAGCCTGCTCTGAATCCGGAGCAGACCTGGCGCAGGCTGTTAGCCTGAACTGAATCGTCGGAGCAGACGGACCGTTTTTGACTATCATCCACCCCGAGCTGACGCAATATTGGGAGCATGAAGCAATGGGTGACGTCTTATATTGAGGCGCAAAAGGCGGCAATTGACTCGATTGCCGCCGATGCCGTGGCCGACCTGATCGAGCTGCTCCGAAAAGCGCTGGTGGACGAGCGACGTGTGTTTGTCTTTGGCAATGGCGGCAGTGCGGCCAATGCCTCGCATTTTGCGACCGACCTTGGGAAGGGGGCATCCGACGCCGTGGGGCGTCGGTTTCAAGTTTTGTCGCTTAACGACAATGTGAGCTGGCTGACCGCGCTTGGGAATGACTATTCCTATGACGAGGTTTTTCTTCAGCAATTGAGAAACTATGCCCACGAGGGCGATATTGTGCTGGGAATGAGCGTCAGTGGTGGCTCGCCCAACCTGGTCAAGGCCATGGAATGGGCCAATGATCACGGTTTGGCAACGATTGCTCTGGTCGGAGCGAAGCAAGGACGACTTAGTGAGCTGGCGGGTCGGGTGATTGTTATCGATTCGACGCACTATGGACGCGTGGAAGACGCTCAAATGGGTATTTGCCATATGCTATGCTACGCGTTTATGGAAACGAGTATCGGAGCAAGCTGAAGCGGGCGGCTGAAATTCGAGGATGGAGATAAGCGAGCGAATCCGTCACAAGCTGAATGAGCTTCCGCACCGGCCCGGGGTCTATTTGATGAAAGACCGTTTTGGACGGGTCATCTACGTCGGAAAGGCGCGGAACCTGCGGAAGCGTGTGAGCCAATATTTCCAATCCTCCAGGCGGGAGCGTTGGGATCCGAAATTTCAGGCTTTGACCGACGCCATCGCGGATTTGGATGTCCACCCCGTCAAGAGCGACGCGGAAGCCGTCCTGTTGGAAGGCAAGCTGATCAAAGAGTATCAGCCCCGCTACAATGTCAGCTTTCGTGATGACAAACAGTTCCTGCTGCTTAAAGTCAATCTGAATGATCCCATTCCCCGCTTCACATTGACCCGGGTGCGGCAGGATGACGGCGCGCGCTATTTTGGTCCGTTTGCGAATGCGGGGGCGCTGCGGCGGACCTTGAATTTGGTCCGAAAAAAATTCCATCTTCGAGGCTGTCGACCGCTGACCCCCACCGAGCAGGATTACAAGCATTGCCTCTATGCCCATTTGAAGGTATGTACCGCGCCCTGTATCGGTGCGGTGAGCCGTGAGCAGTATCTTAAGCAGGTGGAGGCCGCGTGTGAGTTTTTGGAGGGGCAGTATCAGGAAATGCGGGAGGAGCTTGAGGCCGACATGAAAAAGGCGGCCGCGAGTCTCCAGTTCGAGCGGGCGGCTGAATTGCGTGATATGATCGCGGATCTTGAGAAGACGACGCAGAAGACCGAGAAATTTCATCGGGTGCCTCAGAAATTGCCGGTGGCCAGCGATCCCGAAAGCGACCTTGAGGATCTTCGTCAGGTCTTGCAGCTACCCGAACGCCCCGGGTTCTTGGAAGGCTTCGATATCTCGAATATCAGCGGGACATTTGCGGTGGCTTCAATGGTTCGTTTCAAGGATGGCCGGCCTGAGCGCGCCAACTACCGACGCTTCAAAATGAAGTCCGTGGTGGGGCAGGACGATTTTGCCTGCATGGCGGAAACGGTCCGACGCCGATATTCCAGAGTGCTCCGCGAGCAGGCCTCGGAAAGCCACGCTGGCAGTGCCCGGTCGGAGGAGAAAGAGCGCGCGAATGAGGAGGAGCGAAAAAAGGCCTCGGCGAAGGAGAAGGGATCGCAAGGATCCCGATTACCGGATTTGATCTTGATCGACGGTGGAAAAGGCCAATTGAGCGCGGCGTGTCAAGAACTGGATCGCCTTGGGCTGAATCACATACCAATCATCGGCTTGGCCAAGGAGTTTGAGGAGATTTATCGACCCGGCGAGAGTGAGCCGTTGCGGCTTGATCGGGATTCGGGGGCGTTGAAGCTGCTGCAGCGCGTGCGAGATGAATCGCATCGATTCGCGAACACATACAATGCGAAGCTCCGATTGAAGAAGATCTCGGAGAGCATCCTGGACGAATTTCCGGGAATCGGGGAACGGCGTAAGGCCCAACTGCTGCAGCGATTCGGCTCGATCCAGCGCTTGAAGTCGGCTTCGGTCCAAGAAATCGCCGAGGTGCCCGGCTTTGGGAAACGCGTGGCCTCCGAGCTGAAGGCATTTCTCGATGCCCGTGATTCATCAGGAGAGAGTTGACAAAACGAAACGTTCGTTTTTTAATGGGGGCGCCTTATCGAGAGGGGACCCTCGTGGCTGTCACGCAGGGCCCTTATACCTGAATAGGCGGAATGAAGATCGAGCGAAAGCGACGTTATGAAGCAAGGTATCGTGCGTAGATTGGTGGTCGGGAGCCTGGGGCTTGGCCTTATAGGTCTTTTCGCGGCTGAGGCTGGTGCCGCTTCGGCAAAGACGATCAAAGTGGGGAAAGGGCCGGACCAGGTGGAGGTCGACATCAGTCAGCTCCCGCCGCCTGCGAAGCGTAAGGTCGACTTCATGAAGGATATCTATCCGATTTTCAAGGAGAGCTGTTTGGAATGCCACGGTCCCGAAAGCCAAAAAGGGGATGACTACCGGATGGACAAGAGAAAGGTCGCCATGCGGAAAAATCCAAAGGAAGGGACGGCAATCATTCCCGGCAAGAGCGAGCGGAGCCGTATGATTCACATGGTGGCAAGGTTGCTTGAGGATAAGGACCTATGGATGCCGCCCCCGAACGATGAGCCCGACGAACAGAAGCCGTTGAAAAAGAAGGAAATCGCGCTATTGCGGGCTTGGATTGATCAAGGGGCGAAATGGCCGAAGAAATTCCACGCTCCCAAGCAGGAACAGGTCGACTTTGCGACGCAGATCAAGCCGATTTTGAAAGGTTGCTTTAAATGCCACGGCCCCAAAAAGCAAGCCGGGGAGCTTCGCTTGGACACCCGCAAAGGCGCATTGAAGGGAGGCTTCATTTATGGGCCGACAATCATTCCCGGAGATAGTGAAGCGAGCCCGATCGTCTTCATTACCCAAGGGCAAGACACGCAAATTCCCCACCTCGAGAAGCATAAGCTCAATGACGAACAAGTCGCCCTCTTGAAGAAATGGATCGATCAAGGTGCTAAATATGAAGGGGAAAAAGGAGGGACAGAGAAAGACGGGGCGCAAAGCGGTGGATCGGAAAACGGCAGTTCCGAGCAATAGCATAAAGCATTCCCCAGAGGGTGAGCGTCGCCCAGCCGAGGGCTTTTAAGCGTCCGTGAGGTGGGGGCCTTTCCTGCGCTAGCGAGCCAGGAAAAGCATAGACATTTCTTCACCCGAGCCTGGATTGTAAGAAAGTTAATAAGGGTGCCAATTCCCTGCCGATTAGGGGAGTGACTGTTGAATAGCCGTCATGACGAAGCAAGTCACTCTCCTTGCCAGCTTGGTTGCCACCTTGGCGCTTTTATTGTCTATGGTCCGTGGCGTTATAATCTTTTGGCACTGCTTCCTGACTGAGCAGGTCATTCTTTTTACCATCTTGATCGTGACGCTCGTGCTCTTCGTCCATGGCCGGTGGCGTTACGATTTGGTGGCGCTGCTGGCATTGTTGAGTGCGACGCTTATCGGCCTTGTACCTGCAAAGAACGCCTTTACCGGTCTGGGGCATCCCGCTGTCGTAACGGTGGCCGCGGTGCTGGTGGTGACACGGGCACTCATTAATTCCGGGGCGGTCGACATGATCACCCGGGGGCTCTTATCCAAGATTGGTAATCAGACGATCATTCAGGTGGGAGTCCTCACCGGGCTTGTTGCGGTGACTTCGAGCATTATGAACAACGTCGGGGCTTTGGCACTGTTCATGCCGATCGCGATCCAAATCGCGCGCAAGCGGTCCAAATCGCCTTCCGCGCTCCTCATGCCGATCGCGTTTGGGTCGCTTCTTGGGGGATTAATCACCGAAATCGGCACTCCCCCAAATTTAATCATTGCGACATCCCGTCCCGATGAGCCGTTCAAGATGTTTGATTTCTTGCCCGTCGGGCTTGGGATATCCGCAATCGGTGTCGTCTATATCACCTTGGTCGGTTGGCGATTAATTCCTCAACGGCAGGGCGAAGCAGCCAAGGATGAAATGTTCCATATTAAGGACTACACCACTGAGCTGCGGGTTACCCCGGGATCGGCGGTGGTCAATAAGCCTTTGAGCGAGCTGAAGCTATCTGAAGAAAACGAGGTGGTGGTCATTGCCTTAATCCGGGATGGTCAACGCATTCTGGCCCCATCGAGCTACGAGGTGCTTCAGCCCGAGGATATACTGATTGTCGAAGCCGATTCCAAGACCTTGGAAGAGGTGGTCAAGGCCTCCGGTCTGGAACTGGTCGGGAATAAGAAATCACAAAAGAACCAGGTCGGCGTTGAGGATATCAACGTGACAGAAGTCATCGTCACGGCCAACTCGCCATTACGGGGAAAGACAGCGCGTAACGTCGACCTTCGGGGGCGCTATGGCATGAACCTGGTGGCCGTGTCCCGCGAAGGGGAACGGCTTGTCAAACGGCTCGGTAGTATCCGGTTTCGACCCGGCGATGTCTTGTTGCTTCAAGGTCGTCCGGAGTCGATGCAGAACCTGATGACGAACCTCGGCTGTTTGCCATTGGCCGAGCGTGGGGTTCGGTTGGGTCAGCCTCAGAGGGTGGCTCAGGCTTTCGGCATTTTCGGCATAGCAATCGCGGCCGCCGCGACTGGGTGGGTACCGGTGCAGATATCGTTTGTCACCGCCGCCGTGGTGATGGTCCTTACGGGAATGCTTTCGCTGCGCGAGGCTTACGACAGTATCAATTGGCCGGTGATCATCTTATTGGGAGCGATGATCCCGGTCGGCCGGGCGCTCGAGACGACCGGTGGCGCAGCAACCATCGCGGATTTCCTGTTGGGGATCTCCGGTCAGATGCCTTTGGCGGTACTCTTGGCGGTCCTCATGATGGTCACAATGGTCCTCTCGAATATCGTCAACAATGCCGCCGCTGCCATTTTGATGGCGCCAATCGCCATCAGCCTAAGCTCAGAGCTTGGTATCACACCCGATTCTTTTTTGATGGGTGTGGCCGTCGGGGCCTCATCGGCCTTTTTAACACCGATAGGCCACCAGTCCAATACGCTTGTCTTGGGCCCCGGAGGCTACCGGTTTGGCGATTACTGGAAGATGGGCCTTCCCTTGACGATTCTTGTCCTGCTCGTCTCGATTCCCCTTATCTTGAGCATTTGGGGGCCAAATGGGACCCAGACCTGAATCGGGCCAGAGAATTACCGCCAACATGTGAGAATCGATGAGAAACCGACCGTGGCTCGAGCATCCTGCTCGAGAGGACACAAGAGCTGGAAGCTCTTGCCACTTCCTCAGACCGTATGAGTTTCTGGAGAGACCCTAACCCTTTAAACGGCCGCGCCTATGCCGATGGCCATCAGGATGGGGGTCCCAAGATTGACGGCCACATTCAGCTTGAGCGCCGGCATCAAAGCGTCAAGCCTATCGTGTCTTTGGAGCACCTTGTAAGCGGCCCAACCGGCAAATGGCAGCATCAGGAGGCCGAGCAGGGATGTTAACGGGAGCACGCCGATGATGACCGAGGCACTCAACGCAGCGTAGGCGAGTCCTTGCGCGACCGCATAGACAACAGCCGCCTTCCGTGTCCCATAACAAATCGGCAGGTTTTTCCGTCCCGCCCCCCGGTCCGCTTCCAGGTCCGGAAATTGGTTTAATAAAAGCAGATTGTTGACCAGGAAAAACGGAACGAGGGAGGCGGCAAAGGCAGGGGCTTGATATTGCTGTGTGAGCACCCAGTTGACACCGACGACCATCAACGGCCCGAAACCGAGCCCCGGAGCGATAAGCGACAGCCAGATTTGACGCGTGATCCAGGGGGTGTAAGCAGCCACAACCACGATTCCAAGCAGGGCGAGTGGCAACAGGTCGCTTCCCAGACTGAGAACAAAGTGGAGCCCGATCAGCACGGTCACAGTGAGGCTGACCAGTCCGAAGGCCAATACTCGAGGTGCCGCTTCGGGCCGGCTCGGCAAGTAGCCGCTTCCTCCGCTAAACGGGGTTTGCCGCGTTTGTGAATCAACGCCTTGGCGAAAGTCCGCATACTCGTTCAGAACATTCACACTGACATGCGCCGCCAGCGCCCCAAGGCAAACCAGGGTCAAATCAATCCCATTAATCCGGGCGCCGGATACCCAGGCTGTTGTGACACCAAGCGAGACACAGGCCGGCGTCAAAAGCAAAAAGTTGGGACGAGAGGTCTTCAGCATCGACATTGGCTCAATCCTTTCCATAGCGTTCGTGGGAAATCTTGACCGATCACGTTCTATGTGATTTACAAGGAGCGTACCAGAACCGGAAACGGGCAACTGATCGAGTCATTTCCCGCTCTGAATGAAGAATAAAGAGGATTGAGCTATGAAGCGAGCATATGAACCATTTCACTGGTCCGGCGTGATCTCAACGATCGTCGGGGGCCTGGCGTTGGTCGCGACGATGGGAAACGCCACCGGGAAATCTCATCGCGATGCCGAATCGGAAGGTCAGCGTCCCAACATCCTATTTGCCTTTGCCGATGATTGGGGGGTGCATGCGAGTGCTTACGGGACCGAAGCGATCAAGACACCTACCTTCGATCGAATTGCGGGAGAAGGGATCCGTTTTGAGAATGCCTTTGTCAATGCGCCGAGCTGCACACCCTCTCGAGGGTCGATATTGACCGGACAGCATGCCGCACGGCTTGGTCCGGGGGCCAACCTTCACTCGACACTGCCGGCCGAGCTCCCGGTCTATCCCGCTCTGCTGGAGACAAGGCGGGATTATTTTGTCGGTCACACCCGCAAGGGATGGGGACCCGGCAATGTGGGGGCGGGTGGGCGCGAGCGAAACCCGGCCGGGCCTCAGTACGATGATTTTGAGCAATTTTTGGAGGAACGACCCGAAGGGGCTCCGTTCTGCTTTTGGTTTGGGAGCAGTGATCCCCATCGCGATTATTCAGATAGCCTGCGTCAAGAAATGGGGATCGATCCGGCAGAGGTGGTGGTCCCGCCTTACCTCCCTGATGTCCCCGTTGTACGCAAGGATATCGCCAATTACTACGCCGAGGTCCAGCGCTTTGACCGGGAAGTCGGGGGCTTGTTGAAGCAATTGGAAGAAGCGGGCGAACTGGAGAATACGCTTGTGGTCATGACCGGCGACCACGGCTGGCCGTTTCCGCGGGGTAAATCAAACCTCTATGATGCCGGTGCTCGGGTCCCCCTCGCGATCTGGTGGCCCGGCAAGATGGAGAAGCCTCGGGTGGTCACCGACTTTGTCAGCTTGACCGATTTGGCCCCGACGTTCCTCGAAGTCGCGGGACTGCAGCCTCCCCAAGAGATGACCGGACGAAGCCTTGTCGAAATCTTGACCTCGAAACGTGAGCCACGTGTCGGGAGGCATCGGAGCCACGTGGTGTTGGCCAAGGAACGCCATCATGGCCTATGCCGCGCCGATGGCAATGCCTATCCCTCTCGCGCCATTCGCACCGAGAACTTCCTTTATATCCGGAACTACAAGCCCGGCCGTTGGCCATTGGGCGCGCCGAACATCAGTTCAAGCCAATGGATCTTTAGCGATGCCGATGACGCTCCAACCAAGCGTTGGATGATCAACCATGCTTCAGATCCCGAAGTCGAGCCCTTATTCAAGCTTTCCTTCGCAAAACGCCCGGCAGAAGAGCTCTACGACTTACGGAAGGACCCGTATCAAATGCATAATCTGGCCAAGAAGGCGAGCTATGCCTCGCTCAAGACGCACCTGGCTGAAACCTTGCAAAGCGAGCTTGAGGCATTGGAAGATCCGCGCGCCTTCGGCAAGGGGAGCCAGTTCGATGAGTATCCCTATCACGTCGGTTACGGATCGGAAAAAGTCGAGCCGCCGGAGCCGGTGAAAGAAGCCCTCGAATTGGAGTGACGGGGGACAATGCCGGGTATAGGCAGAAGCCTGATAGGGACGTCGTCCCCGACGTCCTGGAGTGGACCGCAGCGGAGTGCGGTCCCTACCGCAACGGCGGTGGTAGGGTCGGCAGTCCCCTGCCGACCGTTTTTGGCAGACCGGACGCTCTGCGGTACAGCCGGCGCTACGGCGGGGGCCTGGTCGTTATAGGATGAATGAATAAGAATCATCACGCTATGACTTCGTTGGATCTAACGCAGCGACCTGAGACGGACCCTGCCGGTATTTATCGCTATCGGGAAAGCCTGTATGCGGCTGATCTTTTGACCGCAGCGGTATGTGACCTGAATATTTTCACTCAGTTGGCTTCTAAGCCGAGCGATATTGGCACGATCTGCCACGACCTCGGTATAATGGAGCGGCCAACGGATGTCATGCTTACCCTGCTTCAAGCAATGGGCCTCATCGTGCGGGAGGGCGCGACGTTCCATGTGACTCAAACGGCCTCGGAACATTTGGTGGAAGGCTCTCCTTGGTGTGTCAGGCCCTATTTCGCATCGATGAAGGATCGCCCGGTCTGTCGCGATTTCTTGACGGTTCTTCGCACCGGTCGACCCGCCAGTTGGGCGAGCCTGAAGGATGAGCAAGCGTGGGAGGCCGCAATGGAAAAGCCGGAATTTGCGAAGCAATTCACCGCGGCAATGGATTGTCGCGGAATTTACCTGGGACAAGGCATGGCGGAGCGCTTCGATTTCGGTCCTTACCGTCGCGTGCTTGATATCGCTGGAGGATCCGGGATTTATGCGTGCTCCTTGGTTGCTCATTATCCTCATCTCAAGACGGATGTGCTTGAGAAACCTCCGGTCGATCGGATTGCCCGCGATTCAATTGCCGACCGGGGCTTTTCCGAGAGCGTCGGTGTGGTTGCTTCCGACATGTTTCGCGATTCGTTTCCATCGAATCACGATGTCCATCTGTTTTCCAATGTGCTCCATGATTGGGATTTTCAGGAGGTAGAGCGGCTGCTCCAGACCTCGTACGAGGCCCTTCCTTCGGGCGGTCTGCTCGTGATACATGATGCCCATATCAATGACGCAAAGGATGGCCCACTCCCGGTCGCGGAATACTCGACCCTTTTGATGGCGATCACCGAAGGGAAATGTTATGCCACGTCAGAGATGACCCCTTTGCTTTCAAAAACCGGCTTTCAGGAGGTCTCGTTCATTCCCTCGGTCGCGGATCGCAGCCTCATGATTGCCAAGAAGGGTTAGCGAGGCGTCCCAATCAGGGAACCGATCGACAATGGGCAAACGCGGTCGGCAGGGGACTGCCAACCCTACCACCGCGGTCCGCTTATTCCCCTTTCCCGTTTCAACGGCTCCTTCACCGGTCCTTCTGAATTCGGTATAGGTGGTCGGTCGACCGAATGAACAAGGCATTGTCGAGCACGGCATAGGAAGCGAGCGTGCGCTCATTGAGCGGATTGCGCGCGATGACCTCAAAGTCGGTCGACGCTCGCAAGACTATCCCGGTTCCCATTTCGTTCAGCGCATAGATTTTCCCGTCGACATAAATCGGCGAGGCGGAAAAGTTGCCTTCTAACCGTTTTTGCCAATGCAGCTTGCCGGTCTTGGCATCGCGGCAGCTCGCCATCCCACTATTCGAGATCATGTAAAGCTTATCCTCGACCAGCAGCATCGAGGGGGTTTTCGGAACCGAGCGACTGGTTTTCCATGCGACGTGGGTGTCGGTCACGTCGCCTTGCCCGTTCGGGCGAATGGCCATGGCGGTCGCCCGATCGAAGCCGGTACTGATGAAGACAAGGCCGTGTCCGTACACAGGGCGAGGGACCACCGAATAGCCCCGGTACTGCACCCGCCATATCTCGTCACCCGTATTTGGATCATAGGCCGCAACCAGATCACTGCCGGGACTGATTACCTGCTTTTGCCCTTGGACATCAATCACCAGAGGGGTGCTGAAGGAGAATGTACGCGATGCCCCCGATCTGCGGGGTGTCTTCCAAAGCACCTCCCCGGTTTGCTTGTTCAAGGCCGCAACGAATGGATCCTCCGCGCCGTCACAACTGAATATGAGCGCATTGTCGACAATCACTGGAGATCCGCCACTGCCATGAACGGGATTATAATCGAAGCTGCGATTTTGCCATATCACCTCTCCCTCTCGGTTCAAACAGGCAGTGCCCTGGTGGCCGAAATGGGTATAAATGCGTCCACTTTCCAATATTGGCGTCGGGCTAGCATGGCTGTTCTTTCGGTGAATGCGCGCTTTCTTGGTCGGGTCTTGTCGAAAGATTTCGACCTCCCAATGGAGGTTGCCGGTCGCGGTATCAAAGCGAAGGAGCCGATAGGAAAGCAAAGGACCTTCTTCAATGGCGGAAGTCAGAAAAACGCTTCCGTCAGAGATGACCGGAGAAGACCACCCCTCGCCTGGAACCGCCGTTTTCCAGGCGATATTGCGTCCTTCTCCCCACTTGATTGGGAGGTCTTTAGCTTCGGCAATGCCTTCGCCGGTCGGACCCCGAAATTGAGGCCAAGCTCCCGCTTGGAGACCGACCGAGACCAACCCCCAGCCTATAGCAAACAAGACGATTCGCCATTTCATCATCCTTACTTCTAAGCCTATCAGTAGCCAAGTCAAGTTTCTTGAAGAGACGGAGGGGAATGCGGGATAATGGAAAACAATGACGGAGCTCCAACAGAGTGACGCTGGTCTGATCGACGCAGCTTACCATCGGTCGCTGGAATTGTTACGTCGAGCAGCGACCCCTTACGGTTTCGTTGCCTCGACCGAGAATTTGGGGGCCAACTACCACGCGGTATGGGGACGGGACAGCTCGATCTGTGCGATCGCGGCATTCATGGTGGACGATCCTGAGCTTGAGAGCACCGCGGAGCGGACGCTGCTCTCTCTGGCGGAGAACCAGGCTGAAAACGGGCAGATCCCATCTTACATCCTCCTCGATGGGAACCATAAGATCCAAGAGGTCGTTCACGGCGGATGGGGCAGGATCACGACAATCGATTCAAATCTCTGGTTCTTTATCGCATGTCAAACCGCCTTTTTTGATCGGAGTCTCCACGAGTTTATCGAGGATCACCTCTTTGAAATTTACCACCGAACCATGAGGCATTTGGAATCGATCGACGCCGATGCCTGCGGACTCTTGGAGATTCCGATTGCCGGAGATTGGTCGGATATTTTAGATCGATCTTACCATATTCTTTACGATCAAGTGTTGTGGTACCGGGCTCAGCGATGCGCTGCCCTTTTGTGCCGTGAACGGGGTGAGATCGACGCTCAAAGGAAACTGGACGAGCGCGCCGATCGTATCCGCGCGCGGCTCAATGCCGAGTTCTGGTGGGACGAGCATGGCAAGGAGCTGGCTCGCGAGCTCTACTTTATTCGCCATCCTTTGCCGGAGGGTGAGCTTTTGTATTACCAGAGCCATTTGGAGCCGTTTAATAATACATGGTGTCATCGCTTTGATGCGTTTGGTAATATCCTGGCCTGTTTGATGGGCGTTGCACCAACGGAACGCATCGAAACCATTATCCGTCGGGTGCTTGCCAGCGAGCTGCATCGCCCATACCCCATTCGTGTTCTTGATCCCCCGATATTTCCTCAGGACAGTGACTGGAACCCGCTTTATGAGACGAAGGAGCGTCCGTATGAATACCACAACGGTGGTATTTGGCCATTGGCGGGCGGATTTTGGATCCTATTGTTGGCGAATTATGGTTGGGAGACCGAAGCCAGAAAGGAATTGGCGCAGTTGGCGCAAGCGTTAATGGCCGATCGGGATGACAACGGGCGCGATTCAGGAAGCTGGGGCTTTCATGAGTATTTCCATGGCCGGACCGGCGCCCCAGCCGGACATCGTTACCAGGCATGGGATGCCGCCAGCTATTTGCTTGCGTACAAGGCGATCCAGCAATATCACCTGGCTTGCTTCGAGCGGGGCATCATCTAGCGAGGCGTTGGCTCAAACCATTCGAGGCATGAGTGCGATCAAGGTCGGCAGGGGACTGCCGACCCTACCACCGCTGTTGCGGTAGGGACCGCACTCCGCTGCCGACCGTTGCCGGACGGCGTCCCTATCAGAGACTGTTATTGCTATTCCGCCTGCCCTTAAAAGGCGCCCCACTTTTGGTCGCCCTTTTTGTAGTAGCTTGGACAAAGGAATCGAAACATATTGGCGATCTTGTTGGCTTTCTCGGCCTTTTCCGCGCTCTCCTGCTTCATCGCTTCGAGGTCTTCATCAAACAGTTCCGAGAAGAACTGATGGGTCGCCTTTTCCTTTTCTTCTTCCGTTTGATATTGATTGCGAATATGGTGGAGCTCTCCCTCGTCCAGCCAAAAACCGCCACAACCGGGGCATTCGTCTACTTCCACTTCCTTTTTGATGCTGAAGAAATGGCGCATCATCTTGATCCCGTCACATTTTGGGCAAGGGCGCTTTCCCTCGTGATCGATCGTGACATGGGGGTCGGTCTCGACGTCGAGCAGCGCTTTTCCGATGTGTTCATGTGGCTCGTCAAACTTCTTCAGTTCGAAGTTATCGAACCAAATGCCGCCGCAGCCACCTTGACAGACATCCAAATGGATATCCTGGACTTGGAGTTTCTGTAGTTGACGGGAACAAGCAGGGCAATTCATATTTCGAAGCGTAGTTATATTGAGTGTTGGCGTCGTCGCGATTTTGTATTCAAAAAAAAGCTGGTTTGGAGGCGATTTTACTGCCTGATATCACGCTCGAGCCATGCCATGCCGTCGGGCTCGTCACCCGGACTAAAGCTTGTCTTGACTTTCAGTTGTCCGAGGTCGATGACGACCACCTTATCGGCACCGGTGGCCGCCACAAATGCCCGATTTCCCTCCGGCGGGATAAGAATTCCGACCGGGAAGGCTCCGATATCAATGCGTTTGATGACCTCGCGATCCTTCGCCTCTACCACGATCAGCTCATTCGTGCGTGCATCCGATATCAGCACATGCGTTCCATCAGGCGTAAAACGGACGCGGATCGGCATTTGTCCAACGTTGATTGTCTCTTGGATGCGGTCGTTGCCGGTATCGATGATGGAGAGTCGGCCGTCTGCTCGGTGGGCGACCCAAAGCTCCCGACCGTTTGGTGAGAGATCCATTCCTTCGGGGCCTTCCCCGGTTGAAATCTGTCGGACGTCGGCCTGACCGGGTGTATCCCCGAGCTCGATTGAGGTGACCGTGTCGGAGCCAATGTTGGCGGTGTAAATCTTTCGAGCATCCGGAGTGAGCGTCAACATATGCGTAACCGATTGTCCGGTCCCCATAACCCAGTCCACTCGCTCCTTTTCCGGATCAAACGATGCGATGGCGCGACTGCCTTCGACCGTGAAGTAGACCTTACCCTTTCTGGTGACGATGCCATGGGGTCGGTAGAGGCCGGGCAGGGCGATGCGCCGTTCTTCTCGGGTCTCAAGATCGATAACCGACAGTGAATGCCCGGGATTTGATCCGCTGCCGTAATTTCCCACAAACGCGCGCTGCTCGTTCCGGGATACCGTTACTTCATGGGGGGCATGACCCGTGGGAACGCGGTCGATCACGTCGTATGTGCTCGGATTGACCAGGGCGACATTATCGCCTGACTTGTTGACGATCACCAGGGTGGCGGCAAAAGCGTCCGGCGTCGATAATCCAAATAGGACGAGCCAGAAGCCGAGCAGAAACTGCCGGCAGTAAGCTCCAAGGCGTTGCCAGATCGGCCGGTAAGGAAAATGGTTCAGGGTCGAAATCATAAGTGCAACCGCAGCTTACAGAATTTTGCTCTCGGGGACAAGTTTACTTTTCGGTCGCCCGGGTATCCTCGAGGATCTTAATCGGGCGGATTGCCAACCTCAACTGACGGATTCAATTTGCGTGATGCCGGCAAAGGATTATTCTAGCTTGTGGTAGACGGATTTTGAATAGGTTAGGAATGGTTATTTCATGAGGTAGGCATGGCGAGCGCGCAATCGAACCGGACGGATTTATGCCCGATTCGTTTAACTGAGCGACAGCGGCGGGCAATTGCCGAGCTATTACCCCACCTGAAGTATCGTCTTCGCCTTCGTGAAAAAAATGCCAAATCGGTTTCGTTGACGCTCTTGGAGCTTGGCGAGATAGAGGCGGAAGCGCGCGATCGAGTCTACAAGGCGTTTTCAGCCAACGAGCGCAACCGCTGGGAAAAGATCACCCAAATCACCCAGCACGCGGTCGATTATTTCAATGGAATCGGAGCTATCCCGACCAGTGAGCGCATTTACCAGTTCCAGATTTCCTTGCGCAACATTAGCCCCTTAATCTGGCGACGCATCCAAGTCAGAGATTGCACACTCGATCGGTTTCACCAGTATATCCAACTGGCCATGGGATGGACCGACATCCACCTGCATGAATTCGACATCGGGGGGCAGCCGTATGCGGATCCGGGTGCTCTGGAGGACACCTTCCACGATATTGAGGCCAAAGACTCCCGGGTCACTCGCTTGCGGGATGTCGTGCCGCCGAGTGGTAAGCGATTTCAATTCCTTTACACGTATGACTTTGGCGACGTGTGGGAGCATGAGGTGTTATTCGAAGGCTGCTTAAGGGCCTCTTCAAGGGGAGGCTATCCAATCTGCCTTGAAGGCGAGCGGGCTTGTCCGCCGGAAGACATTGGCGGTCCGATCGGGTACGAGATTTATTTGGAGGCCCTGGCTGATCCCAATCACGAAGAGCACGAAGATTGGGTCCAATGGTGTGGGAGCTTCGACCCCGAGGCCTTTGACGAGAACGAAACCACTGAGGAGATGCGCCGCGGGATGTCGCAGTCATAGCTCGATTCGAATGTCCTTCCCATTTCCGGTAAGGCAAGGGGGGCGTAGTGGGCAAACGCGGTCGGCAGGGGACTGCCGACCCTACCACCGCTGTTGTGGCGGTCCGCGTCCGGGCGATTCCGATGTGGAAGAAAGCGGGACTTCGAGGAGGACGAGGTCCCGATCAGGGAGAACGACAGGGTAGGCGCCTGCTTTCCTGATAGGCTCATAGTTCCCGGCGACCCACGTTTTCTTCTCCCCTTAACGTACGCCGTTCTCACGAACTGAATGGCATCGGGGCAGGCCCTGCCAAACCGCGTCGGGCGAGCCCCGCAATCAACCGGTCTTCCTGAAGGAGAAGATTCCCCAAACGAGGTAACCGGACTTACCGCCATCGACCCAGTGCTGGAGGCCTTTCTTCATGCGATCGATGTATTCCTGACTGACTCCGGCCTCGCGGACTTCGTTTTCGCGGTTTTTCAATTCCTGGAGGACTCGCCAATAATGTTGGGTGAGCTGGTGCGTATGCTCTTCGAATTCGACGAGCTCAAAGCCCAATTTCTGACAAGTTTCCTTGTAGAACCCCGGGGATCCCAATGACTGGAGATGAAGCCGATCATAGATGGGCTGAAGGACGCCTTCAGGGCAGTTGTCGGACTGCATCGGATCGGTGAAGACGAATTCACCTCCTGGTTTAAGGACTCGGGCCACTTCGTTTAAAACATTCTCTCGTTCACCACTGTGCAAAAACGCGTCTTGGGACCAGACAATGTCGAAGGTATTGTCTGAGTAAGGCACCTTTTCAAAGGCCGCATCGACCACCTCGATCAGATGATCCAAGCCTTGCTCCTTGTTCTTCTGGCGGTCCCGCTCGTTCTCCACTTCGCTCAAGTTGAGCGCGACGGCTTGGCAGCCGACCTTCCGAACGAGATTCCGCATCGATCCTCCGTAACCGGCTCCGACGTCCAAGACATATGACTCTTTGCTCAAGGTTTGGAGCTTCGAGGTCATGCGCTCAACGGTCCGATAACTCGCTTCCCGAATCGGCTCATCCTCGGACTGGTAAAGCCCGATATGGATATCTTCGCCTCCCCAAATCGTATGGTAAAAGGTGTCCGCATCGCCGCTGTTGTAATAGCTTCGGGCCGTTTCGATGGTTTCCGTGTATTGCTTTTGATCACTCATAACGTTCGATTTGCGATTGACTATCCTGATTACCTCGCTGTCGGAGAAAATGCCCTCGTTGCCGGTGACAACGCATTTGAAAGAGAGGAGACGCCGCACGATCTCCCTAATAGGGTGTCAAGATATCCCAGGAAACAAAGCGACTCAAGGGACGACTTTTTGGGTCGGCCCGTGACCGTGAAAGATTGCGATCAGGAAAAGAGGTGCCCGTTGACCCGCCCTCGTCGCGCCTTGCAGATGGCTCGGTGGCGCTCCCGCCAAATGGCATGCTCATTTCTTTCCAGACCCTTGGCTAGTTCTCCTGATCGTCTCGCTCGCCTGAGCTTGGCGCGGGATCCGAGCCGGTTTTTACGGTCGTTGAGATGGGCGAGCTTGTGGAGGGGTTGTCCGGCGGCGGTCCACTGTGCCAATGCTCGTGTTCGGGATGCCAATGGCGATCGTTGGCGGCATCGTATTCCCATGGATCCCCCGTGCCCGTCTGGCTTGTCTGAGTCTGAGTCTGAGGCGGCCGCCCCTCATGCCAATGCTCGTGCTCGGGATGCCAATGGCGATCGTTGGCGGCATCATATTCCCATGCAGTGGGCTGCGTGCTTGCGGCTTGATCCGATCCGCTCAGAGGAATCTGAATCGGGTTCCCGTTGTCATCGAGAGGCGGTGGTTTTCCCGCATGCCAATGTTGATGATCGGGATGCCAATGCTGATCTGTCTCGGCATTGTATTTCCAAGCCTCGGGCTTTGAGACAGTCTTCTCTGAAGATCGAAAATAGTTGGCAGCCACGGCGGCTGCGGCCAACAAAATCATGGCCGCGAGAGCGAGGCGTCCTTGATAGCGCTGAAAAAAGGGCGTCGTCTCCTCGGTCCCAATTCTCAACGCACAGCACTTCTTGTACTTTCGACCACTCCCACACGAGCACGGCTCATTCCGCCCAATCTTTTCTTTTTGTGAATCGTTCATACCGTTCAGGCCTGTTTGTTAATTCCGATCATACCGCGCTCGAATTCCATCCTTCCCACCAAAGAGCACACTTATTTCTTTCCCAACCCTTAGCTTGCCTCGGAAAGCGATCGCGTCAATCCTTAGCGAGGCAGAGCCTCCGACCATTCGAGGCATGAGTGCGATCAAGGTCGGCAGGGAACTGCCGACCCTACCACCGCTGTTGCGGTAGGGACCGCACTCCGCTGCGGTCCGCGCCTTCGCCTGTGCGAAGGCATTCTAAAACTTGACTCATCGGGGCAATCGTCAAAGCTTCCTCCTATGGAGCTCCTTGCACATGGTAGGGTTGCCTGGAATACTATGAGCATGAACCGGGAGCGGATACTCACGACGGTAGAGGTGTTGGCACTGTTTCTGGGCTGTCAACTTGGGGCGCAGGGGGAAGAGGTCGATTTCTCCCGCGATATCCGTCCGTTGTTTAATGAGCATTGTGTCCAATGCCATGGTGGCGTCAAACAGGTGCGGGAGCTTTCTTTCATCTATTCCGAATCTGTGTTCACCCCCGCGAAATCGGGGGAAGTTCCGGTGGTTCCCGGCAAGCCCGAGGAGTCGGAGTTGATGCGGCGGGTGACTCATTCTGATGAGGATGAACGGATGCCGCCTCCCGAGCACGGCCCGAGGCTATCCGAACAAGAGATTTCCCTTTTCCGCAGATGGATCAAACAAGGTGCGGATTGGGAAAAGCATTGGGCGTTCCGGGCTCCGCAAAAGCAGTCGCTGCCGGAGGTAAAGCATGAGGAATGGCCTCGCCAGCCGATCGACTACTTTATCCTCAATCGTTTGGAGAAGGAAGGCTTCGAGCCGTCCGAGGATGCCAAACGGGCGCAGTGGTTACGTCGAGTGAAGCTCGACCTGACCGGATTACCGCCAACGCCGAAGGAAGTCGCCGCATTTCAATCGGACACCTCGCGCAATGCCTATAAGAAAGTCGTCGACCGGCTATTGGCCTCACCTGCCTTTGGAGAACGGTGGGCCAGTGTATGGCTCGACTTGGCGCGCTATGCCGATTCTCAAGGTTACGAGAAAGACGGCCTGCGTACCATGTGGCCCTATCGGGACTGGCTTATCCGAGCGATCAATAAGGATATTCCCTACGATGAATTCGCGATTCAGCAATTGGCGGGGGACCTCCTGCCGAAGCCGTCGATGAACCAGATGATCGCCACTGCGTTTCATCGGAACACACCGACGAATACGGAAGGCGGCACGGATGATGAAGAGTTTCGAGTGGCGGCGGTGATCGACCGGGTCAACACCACTTGGCAGGTGTGGCAGGGACTTACTTTCGGCTGTGCCCAATGCCATTCCCACCCGTATGATCCAATTCGGCACAAGGAGTATTATCAGTTCTATTCTTTGTTCAACACCACGCGAGACTGGGATCTGCGAAGCGAAGAGCCGAAGCTTGATATTCCACTGGACCGGTCAAAATTCGAAGAGGCCCGGGAACTGGACCGAAAGATCAGGAGCCTGAAGGAGGATCAAATCGAGCGAGTGCAAGAAATTGCTGCCAAACGCGACCAGTGGCAGGCGTTGGAGCCTGTTTATGCCGACTCGACGCAGCAGACCAAATTGGAAGTCCAGGAAAACGATAAAGGGATCCCGGAGGTGTTTGCTCGCGGCACGGTCTCGCATGATTCCCGTTTTACATTGGAGTTCCCGTTGCCGAAGAATCTGGAAGAGCTGACGGCCCTTCGAATCGATGTGTCGCCCAAGGCCCCGGATAAGGCAAAATTCACGCCCGAACTGGGCTTTGCGATTTCTCATCTTCGGGCTCAAATCGTCACGAAGGAGACTGACGTAAAAATCCCCGGGCCCAAGGAAAAGGAATCGAAAGAGGAGGAGAGCTCGAAGGATTCGTCCAAGGAAAAGGATTCACCAAAGAACATCCCGGGAGAAATTTCCTTGAAATATGCCTTGGGTGATGCGTTGGAAAGCATCGACGATCCTCAGGCCAGTTTGAATGAAGATAGCAAGCAAGGCTGGGGAGCGATACCCAGGTTGACGCATCGACGGCACTTGGTCGTCGTGCCCGAGAAACCTGTAGCTGTTCCGAAGGGCGCGCGACTGCGCTTGGTCATTCGCCAAGAGCGCGCGCCGAACGACCTCGATCCGCTGGTCATGGACCGTAGTCACTACTCGGTGACGGGGAATTCGGAGTGGTCAGAGTTGGTTGACGGGGAATCGTTCCAATCGCGGCGGTCGAAAATAGCGAGCTTAGGTCAGAAGCGTGCTTCGATCGAGTCGGCCGACCTGCCGATTATGCGAGAGCAGGATCCGCATTTGAAACGTCGATCGGCGGTTTTTGTTCGGGGGAATTGGCAGAGTAAAGGAGAGCCTGTTTCGGCGGAGATCCCGGATGTCTTTGGGGATCTTCCCGATGACAAGCCGAAGAACCGGCTCGCTCTCGCGCGTTGGCTGGTTTCAAAGGACAATCCTCTAACAGCGCGAGTCGCTGTCAATCGGATTTGGGAGCAAATCTTCGGTACCGGCTTGGTCAAAACGACCGGGAATTTTGGTAGCAGTGGAGCGCGCCCCTCTCATCCCAAATTGCTCGATTATCTTGCGCTGCGATTTCAGAACGAGCTCGACTGGAGTCGGAAAGCGCTCCTGCGAGAGATCGTGCTGTCGGCGACCTACCGGCAGACGGCACGTGTGACACCGGAGCTGAAAAAGCGTGACCCCGAGAATCGACTCTTAGCTCGGGGGCCTCGCACTCGGCTGACGGCGGAAATGGTGCGAGATAATGCCTTGGCCGTGTCCGGCCTTTTATCCCGTAAGATGTATGGGGAGCCGATAATGCCGCCTCAACCGGATGGTATTTGGCGAGCGGCAAGGAGTGGATTGAAATGGGAAGAATCCAAAGGTAAGGATAAGTACCGGCGAGCTGTGTATGTTATGTGGCGCCGATCCTCTCCCTACCCGAGTATGTTGACCTTTGATGCGCCCAGCCGGCTGGTCTGCAACACTCGCCGCAAAACAACCAATACGCCGCTACAGGCCTTGGTGACCCTAAACGACCCGGTGTTTGTGGAGGCAGCCTCGGCTTTGGCCAAGCGAGTGAAGCGCAGCAGCCAGGGAGGCTACGAGGAGCAGCTCTCCCGCGCTTATGAATTGGCTGTGGGCACCGAGCCGTCCAAGGCCAATCTGAACGATTTGAAGGAGCTGTATAATACCGCATTAGAGAAATACAATTCCAATCCGGAAGCGGCCGAGGAAATGGGGGGTCGACCGAAAGTGGCCGCGTTAGCTACTGTCGGGAGTGCGATTCTGAATCTCGATAAGGTTCTAATGCGATAGGCTGAGCATGGGACTGCTGTGTGTGGTCAATCGCACGGCGAAGGAGTAAGAAATCGACGTAATATTTTAAGAATCATGACGGCGAAAAAGAAGACGAGCTCATCGAAACAGAGCAGCAGGGGGAGCCCTTCCATTCGAACAACCGCCCGTAATCCCGCTTTGATTCGGGGAATGCGGGAAGAAGCGTTGGGCAACATAACGCGTCGCCACTTCCTGCAGAAATGCGCAACCGGATTGGGGGCGTTGTGGCTCGGGCACGAAGGACTCCTCGCCGGGAGCTCCGGGATAGAACGTGATCCTGCGGATCCGATCGCGCCGTTGGCCGCACATTTCATGCCGAAGGCCAAGCACGTGATCTACTTGCATATGACAGGGGCGCCGAGTCAGGTGGATCTTTTCGATTATAAACCGTTGCTCGAGAAGTTAGACGGCAAGGAGTGCCCGCAGGAATATCTTGAAGGCAAGCAGTTTGCCTTCATTACGGGGACCCCGAAGTTGATGGGCCCGCAATATCCCTTCCATCGGGAGAAGAAGACCGGTTTCTGGGTATCGGATCGGATGCCGCATTTCGAACAAGTCATGGATCGGGTCTGCTTTATCCGGTCGATGAAGAGCGACCAGTTTAATCACGCGCCGGCCCAATTGCTTGTGCACACAGGCGACCCGAGGTTTGGCCACGCGAGCGTCGGATCGTGGGTACTCTACGGTCTTGGCAGCGAGAATCAAAACATGCCGGGATTCGTGGTGCTGCTATCCGGTGGTTCAAAGCCGGACGCGGGCAAAGCCGCCTGGGGAAGCGGATTTCTGCCGTCGGTCTATCAAGGTGTCCAATGCCGAAGTGAGGGCGATCCGATCTTGTACCTCTCCAATCCGGAAGGCATGCCGAGAGACCTGCGCGGGAAGGCGATCGAGACCCTTAATGAAATCAACCAACGGACGTATGAGCGGATGGGCGATCCTGCGACAATGACCCGGATCGCTCAGTATGAAATGGCGTTCCGGATGCAGCTTTCAGCCAGCAATGCCTTGGATATTTCCGAGGAGCCTGAGTCGATCCACAATTTGTATGGCACTCAACCAGGTCAGGAAAGCTTTGCAAATAACTGCGTGCTCGCCCGCCGCCTGGTCGAGCGAGGAGTGCGTTACGTGCAGCTATTCGACTGGAATTGGGATCACCACAGTAACCTCGGCGAAGACTTTTCGAAAAAGTGCAAAGACATCGATAAGCCGATGACGGCCCTCTTATTGGACCTGGAGAGGCGCGGCTTACTGGATGAAACGCTCGTAATCTGGGGCGGCGAATTCGGTCGTACCCCGATGGCTGAAAATCGCGGTGGGATGATGGCCGACAACCCGGGCCGGGACCACCACGTGGACGCCTTTACGATGTGGATGGCCGGCGCCGGGGTGAAACCCGGTTTCAGTTACGGCGAAACCGACGATATCGGGTTTGGCGTGGCCAAAAATCCCGTGTCAGTGCGCGATTTTCATGCAACGGTGCTCAATCTGCTTGGGATGGACCATAATCGACTCACTTATCCGTTTCAGGGCCTGGATCGACGTTTGACCGGGGTTGAGCCCGCCCGTGTCATCAAAGAGATTCTGACTTAATAACGCACCATTTAATTGTGTCACTATTAAGCCGGTTTTAGGGTTTGAGT
>JAHEOI010000266.1 GCA_018610125.1 Verrucomicrobiota bacterium | reverse complement strand
GAGATAATCAATACCGAGAGCAAACATAAGCTATTCCCCGTCTTCAGCAGGTCCTTCGGCAGCGGCGATCTCCTGGCTGCGCCTTGGCAGTTCGACCAATTGGGGCGCAGGCTTGAGCGGCAAAGGGTCCTTGCGCCACGTCACCCCCTTCTCTTCGGCGGCGACAGCGTCTTTCAAGGTCTGAAGGGACTCGGCATCGATCGTCTTTTCGTCCTTGGCCAACGTATAACCATCCTTCGACTTAACCACTTTGGCCGCAGCCCGTATTTGCAAAGGGTCAGCACGGCTGCTGGTCTTCGTCCCAATTTCCGCATTCACCCCAACGATTTCCGACACAAGCGCCCGCTGAAACTTGGCGCCCAGTACGCCCTTTGGACCAGTGGAATCCCAGACGCCAAAGATCAAGGCAGTAGGGCAGATTTCGTAAAGCGGAGTGGCGTTATTGAGGCTGCCGTAATTCAGTTTACTTCCTAGCTCGGATTTCCGGAACTGTTCCCCGTCCAACAAGCTATCACGCAAGATGGCATCGGCGACACGCTGCGGCACCTGCAGGCCGTGATAAAGCTCGCGAAACGTAGGGGGGACAATTTCCCCTGGCGACCTCCTCGTGAGAGAGCTCCAAAACGCAGGAATCCATCTTGGCGATGAGTTGGTGGACCGGTTTCTTCGCAACTTTTCGAACCGACAGGCTTCGCCCCCGTCACTTCGGCTTCGCGGAATAAGATTCGCTCTTCGATCCCGAGCCGGTGCCTGAAGCAAATGCCCCCTTTCCCCTATATTACTTAGGGACAATGTCTTACTCCCGCTTTGGAATGTAAACAAAAAAACACGCCAAAGACCTTTGACATATTCGGACTCTCCGAGATTGCCCCCTAACGATCAGCTGATCACGTTCCTCCTTCACCGCCCATGACTCCGCCTACCTCGCTTTCGGCAGCTCTGGGCTGTTGCGCGATAATGACGACATTACGGTCGGTTCGACGGAACAGGGGGTTGTAGTAGGCGACCTCATGCGGCGTGACCTTCTGGAACACCCTTTCAAGACGATCCAGAAAAAGCTGATCCGGCGCTTCGACAGACCAGAGTCCGAATACGCCGTTGTGGCGAAGATGCCGAGTCATTGCCTTCAAACCGACCTCGGAATAAAACTCCTGGCTCGCCGAATGGAGCCATGCATCAGGCGAATGGTCGATATCCACCAGGATGATGTCATACCGCGGCTCCGGGCCCTCCGTGCGCTGACCGACGCGCTCAAAGAAGTTGCCATGGATAAGGCTGCAACGTGGGTCGTCCATCAGTTGGGTCGATGCCGGCACCAAGCGTCGGTAATGCCAATCAATCACTTCGTGAAGAAACTCGATGACATCAAGCCTTTTCACACAGGCATGCTTCAAGGCGGTCGCCGCTGTGCACCCCAACCCGAGTCCACCGACCAGAACCTCGCAATCGCCCTCACCCCATGCCTCCAGCGCGAGGTTGGCAAGGGCGACTTCGCTTTGGTTTACCGCACTGGACATAAGGAACGCGTCATTCAGCTTCACCTCATAGACAAGGGCGTTTTGGAGCGCCGGTGACCGGCGCACGCGCAGGATAAGCTCACCCAGTGACGTTTGCCGAACGTCCAACTCTTCCAGTCCGAGCACTGAGGACACGTTGCCTTTCATGAGACAATCGGAGGATAACGCTCCTAAATGCCCAGGCAAAGTAAATTTGGATATTGGGGAGTGACTTAAAGACCGATCAGGCAGCCTACTAAGCCTCCCTTGACACCTCGAATCCGCGCTTCGCCAAGGCCCTTAAGCCTTTCACATCCAACTTCCCACTCCCGAGGATTGGAATCTGCCCAACCTTCACGTAGGCGTCACAGGCCGGTTTCCAGAGGTTGGGCAGGTTGCTATCCATAAGGATCCGGTGTAACTGCTCGGCATCCCCGGCTTCTTCCGTATAAACGACCACCAGCTTCTCGCCTCGGCCATCGCCGGCGTCAACGGAGCTCACCGCGACGACGCGCTCCTGGACATTGAGTCCCTGAAGCAATGTATCCTCGATCGCGAGATGAGGAATCATCTCGCCTCCAATCTTAGAGAATCGCGATAAACGGTCGTCAATCTTCAGGAACCCTTCGGCATCCAACGTTGCCAAATCGCCCGTGACGTACCATCCGTCGCGCACGACTTCAGCGGTTGCTTCCGGCTGATTGAGATACCCCAGCATGACGTTCGGTCCCTTCAGAGCAAGCAGCCCGGAACCGTGAGGCTTGGGATTGCCGAGGGTATCGGGATCGAGCACCTTCGCGGCCATCCCAGGAACCGGGCGTCCGACCGTACCCGGTTTGTAGCCGCTCTGCGCCGGACCGTGCGTTTCCTTCCCTCCTCCCGGGCGGGAAGGATACGGCAGATTAACCGCCACCAGCGGCGATAGCTCGGTCGCACCATATCCCTCGACCGGGCGAATTCCAAAGCGCTTTTCGAATTGGTCCGCCACGTGATCGGTCAACTTCTCGGCACCGGTAATGCAGAGCCGCAATGACTTAAAGTCTTCCGGGTTGGCCCTCTTAAGGTAGGCGCTTAAGAAGGTGGGTGTGGCCAAAAGGATCGTGCATTGGTGCTCTCGAACCAGGCGGCCGATCCGTCTGCCATCCAATGGATTGGGGTAGTAGCTGACGCCGACGCCTACCAGCAATGGCAGCCACAGCGTGACCATCAATCCAAAGGAGTGAAAAAACGGCAAGCAGCCGCAAACTTGATCGTCCCGATTCGGGCGCAGCACCATCTTCGCCTGCTCGATGTTTGACATCAGGTTATGATGACTCAAAGCCACCCCTTTCGGTGTTCCGGTAGCACCGGATGAAAACAGCACCGTCGCCGTCTCGTGCGGTGAAAAGCCGCGCATTGGCACAAGCCATCGAATCGGAGCCAACCAAGCCTTTATCGCGGCTGACACCTTGCTGGAGGCCTTGATCGACGACGAAATATCCTCCAGGTAATGGGTGCCTTCCGGAGGGTTCATGCCAAGCTTTTTGAGAAAGGCCCTGGACGAAATGATTCGGTCAATCCCGCATTGACTGATGGCGGATTCAAAGGATTCCCGTGACGCGGTGTAGTTAAGGTTTACCGGGATATATCCGAGCATGCTGACGGCGATATTCGCCAGCGCGCCGCCAATGGAGGGCGGCATCAGAATACCGACATAGCACTGCCGACTCAGCAACGGCTTTAAGCTCTTGCCCAATGCGAGCGTCTGAATCAATGCCTTGCCATAAGTCAACGAGCGCCCATCGCCGTCATTGATGCCCTGCTTGCTCCAGCGCTTACGGGCGCTCCGGACGAATTCGGCAGCCAGCGGCCTCCGAAGTCGCGCCCGATCGTTGAAATAGTCGACCGAGAGCTCCTGCACAGCGCCTCGCACTTCCGCCGGCGTTGCGGTCGGCGAAAGCATGTCACCATACACAACGGTAACCGGATAAGGGAGCTGTCTCGGCATCCGCAGTCCGGGAGCGCCATAATAATGACTCCAAATACTCCCCCACAGTCCACCGAGGTAGACCGGCAGTATCGGATGATCGGTTCCCTTAACGATGCGCTGGTAACCTACTTTAAATTCTCCGATCAGGCCTGTCTTCGTCAACTCGCCTTCGGCAAACACACAGACGAGATACCCCTCGTTCAACCGTTTCCGCGCCGCCTGCAGCGATCGAGCCAGATCCTTGGGCGAATCCCTTCGGGAGATCGGAATGACTCCATAGTAGAGCATCAGCGGCTTGAGCCACCGAAACTCCTCCAGGACGTCGCGATCCATCAGGAATTTCACGCGGCGCTGTGTCGTTGCCAAGATAATCAACGGATCCGCCCATGATGTGTGGTTGGCCACGAGCAGTGCCGCTCCCTCTCTGGGGAGCTTGTCCCCACCCAACACACGAATCCGATAAAACGTCCGCGTCAGGACAACCGCAAGGAAACGCAGGAGAAAATCCGGAAGTTGACGGAACGCCGCCACCGCGACAACCAGCGTGAGCATCGCCATAATGAGAAAAGAGCCGCCGGACCCGACGCCGAGCACGCCCAAGCCCAAGAGAAATCCCGCGGCCAGCAGCACTCCCACCCAGCTCAAGAAGCCCGACGCCGCAATAATCTCGCCGCGTTCGTTGACAGGGCTTCGATACTGGATAAACGCCTGCAGCGGCACAATAAAGAGACCACTGCTGATGCCCATCAATACGACCACGGCGCCCACCCCGCCGGTTTGAAGCCAAGCGCCACCCGACAACAGCGCCGATTGTCCCGACGACCCGGAATTCAACGAGATCAGCCAAAGCACGAGGGGTGTGATCGTCAACCCCAGTGCCCCTAACGGGACCAGCCCAAACTCGAT